>CAZHWL010000016.1:0-14564 GCA_964536035.1 uncultured Candidatus Bathyarchaeia archaeon
TGCGTTGTTTGCGACTTTCACGCCAAGGTTTGTGCTTGTTCCAAGAGCTTCACCCAAATCTTTGTTGATCTTGTCCTTTGCTATGTCAACAGCGCCTACAATTTCGACTCCTTCTTTCTGCAACAGAAACTTCGCGATCATGCTGCCGACAGCACCTATACCATACAAGACGATTTTGATCTTCTTCACTTTGATTTTCCCCTAGGTTGCGGCTTGTATCTCTGTCTGATTCTGCTAAAAAAGGATGCGCTGTCTTCAAACCTTTACATTTGTAAACTTTTATATCTGGAGTAACTCCCAATACTAGAGAGGCTCACATCTTGGCAACCGCAGGAACCACAGTCTCCAAGGATTTCCTTGAAAAGCTGTTGGACACTGAAAAACTCAAATACTGCTATGAATGCGGCATCTGCACAGCCAGTTGCCCAATGGCTGATCTGATGGGAAAAGACTACAACCCGCGAAGTATAGTTGGCAAAATTCTGTCAGACCCCGAAGGGCTTCTTGCGTCAGATGCACTGTGGCTTTGTGCTTGGTGCTACCGCTGTTACAAACGTTGCAATCAAGCTCTCAAGTTACCTGAGATATTTCTTTTAATGCGAAAGCTCGCCGTGGAGAAAGGACATACCGCTTCCATAGAGAAAGCCTTTCAGAAAATCGCTGAGAATGTTCCTCTTCCTCTTATAACGACGCTCGCATGTTTCCACCCTGAGAGAGCCGGTCTCAACCGGGAAGAGACTCTGGCTAAGATTGCGCATATGCATGAGGATTACTTGAAGAGCGAAAAGATCAAGCGGGCGCAAACGGTGTCTGAAGAAAGAATCGCTATAATCGGCTCTGGACCTGCTGGGCTCACTGTTGCATACGAGTTGAGTCGTAGAGGTTATGGTGTTACAGTTTTTGAAGCACTGCATGAAGCCGGCGGAATGTTAAGAAAGTGTCTGCCATGTTTCCGTTTACCGCGAAATTTTCTAGACATGGAAATTCAGGCCCTAAAGGATCTGGGCGTAGATATCAAAACCGATACTGCAATTGGCCATGAAATGAATCTTAACAGTCTGTGGAGGGAAGGATTCAAAGCTGTTTTTATTGGCTTAGGCGCTCACAAAACCCAAAACCTCAAAATTGAGGGCGTCGAATTGAAGGGTGTTGCTCACGCTCTCGACTTTCTATGGGAAATCAATTCAGGCAAAGAGATGGAGATCGGTGCGAACGTCGTGGTTATAGGCGGTGGAAACGTTGCTGTTGATGCCGCTCGCGAAGCCTTGAAAAAAGGGGCAAAGGAGGTCGTTATTCTTTATCGTAGGTCAAGGGAAGAGATGCCTGCTATTCCGTGGGAAGTTGAAGAAGCAGAACATGAAGGCGTAAAGATCGAATTTCTCGTTTCGCCTAAGAAGATTCTTGGAGAAGATGGAAGAGTTTCAGCTGTTGAGTGTGTTCATATGGAGCTAGGCGAACCAGATGAGAGTGGGAGAAGAAGAGCCATTTCAATCGTTGGTTCAGAATTTAAGCGAGAGACTGATATGGTGATCCTTGCGATAGGTGAAGTACCTGATGTCGAGTTTCTGCCCAAAGAAATCTTGCTCGATGATGGTGGCACGGTTTGGGTTGATCCAGTGACCATGGAGACCACGTTGCAGGGTGTTTTTGCAGGCGGCGACGCTGTTACTGGACCTGCTACGGTTATTGAGGCGATCTGTGGTGGGAAACGGGCCGCAGAGTCTATTGATAAATATTTGAAGTCTTTGAGGAGATGATGCTATGACAGAGAAAAAGGAAATTGAAGCTGGCGGCGTTAAAGAGGAGCCTCGTGTTGGCGTTTATGTTTGTCATTGCGGTTTGAATATCGCTGGCTCCGTGGACTGTGAGGCTGTGGCCAAGTTTGCCGCAACTCTTCCCTATGTTGTGCTGGCGCAAGACAATCGCTATACCTGCTCTGATCAAGGACAGGAAGGCATAAAGAAAGATATCAGGGAGCATAAGCTCAACCGAGTTGTGGTCGCTTCGTGTTCGCCGCGTCTTCATGAACCCACCTTCAGGAAAACGTGCGAAGATGCGGGTTTGAACAAGTATCTTTTTGAGATGGCTAACATTCGTGAACACTGTAGCTGGGTTCACCTTTATGATCGCGCCTCGGGCACGGAGAAAGCCAAAGACCTTGTGAAAATGGCTGTAGCCAAAGCTGTTCTACTTGAGCCGGCTGAAGAGATTGAGGTTCCCATAAACCGGAAAGCCCTTGTTATCGGTGGAGGAGTTGCTGGGATTCAAGCTGCTCTGGATCTTGCTGACACAGGCTACAAAGTGTACTTGGTTGAGAAGGAGCCAAGCATCGGTGGGATGATGGCGCGGATAGACAAGACGTTCCCAACCATGGACTGTTCAATTTGTATTCTTGCACCGAAAATGTCTGACGTTGGGCATCATCCGAACATTGAGCTGCTGGCAAACAGCGAGGTAGCTGAAGTAAAAGGCTACATTGGTAACTTTACTGCAAAGGTTCTGAGAAAACCCAGATATGTTACAAAGGATTGCTCGGCATGCGGGGAATGTACCAAAGTCTGTCCGATTGTAGCACCTAACGAGTTTGACGTTGGCTTGGCCACAAGACATGCTGTCTACACGCCCTTTGCGCAGGCAGTTCCAGCCACATACATAATTGACATGAACCTTTGCCTCAATAAGGAAGGCGTAGTCGTGTGTGACAAGTGCATGAAGGCCTGCGAAAGAAATGCAATTAAATACGAGATGAAGCCTGAAACCGTTGAGCTTGAAGTTGGCACAATTATTGTGGCAACTGGCGCTGACGTTTTCGATCCCTCTGTTATACCAAATTATGGTTACGGCAAGTTCCCGAACGTGATTACGTCACTCGAGTTTGAAAGACTAATCAACGCTGGCGGGCCTTCACATGGACACTTGCTTAGGCCTAGTGACCTGCAGATTCCGAAACGTGTGGCCTTTATTCAGTGTGTCGGTTCACGTTCTGATAAGAACGGAAAACTCTATTGTAGCAACGTTTGCTGCATGAACACGATCAAGGACAGTCTGCTGATTAAGGAGCACTGGCCAGACACAGAAATCTACGTTTTCTATGTTGACATACGCGCTTACGGAAAAGGCTTTGAAGATCTGTACAAGCGTGCTAGGAAAGCCGGGGTCAAGTTCATACGAGGTCTTCCCGCTGAGATCAAAGAGGACAAGCGGACACGTAACTTGTGGCTTTTCGGCGAGAACACTCTTCAAAGCGAGCTTTACAAGGTCAATGTTGACATGGCGATACTGTCTGTGGGTCTCGAAGCTAGGAAGGACAGCGAGATCATCCAGCGTCTGCTGACACTTTCAAGGAATCAAGATGGCTTTTTCTTGGAAGCTCATCCGAAGCTCAGACCTGTTGATGCGGCTACTGGCGGCATATTCTTTGCCGGCTGTGCTGAAGGTCCCAAAGACATTAAGGACAGCGTTACGCAGGCAAGCGCAGCTGCGGCTCGTGCCGGAATCTTGATGGCCAAGGGCAAAGTTACAGTGGAAGCGATTACGCCTATCGTGTTTTCCGATAAGTGCAAGGCCTGCGGTTTGTGCATGAAGGTTTGTCCTTACAATGCGATTACTTTGAACAAGGATTTGAAGCGTGTCAGCATCATCGAGGCTGCCTGTGGCGGCTGTGGAACATGCGTAGCAGAATGCCCGTTCGGCGCTTTGACGCAGAGTCATTTTACTGATGAGCAGATTCTTGCGCAGGTTGATGCTGTTACTGAATGTGATGCGGACAAGAAGGTTGTTGCCTTCTGTTGCAACTGGTGCTCATACGCTGGCGCCGATTTTGCTGGAGTGAGCAGGATGCAATATCCGCCAAATGTGCGCATCATTCGAACCATGTGTTCAGGACGTGTCTCTCCGAAGTTTGTTGAACGTGCGTTTGCACGGGGAGCTGCAGCAGTCATGGTGACTGGTTGCCATCCAGGCGACTGTCATTACATCAATGCCAACTATCAGACACAGAAACGTGTGGAAAAGCTGTGGAAAAAAATGGAGCAGAACGGTCTTCGCAAAGAGCGTCTGCAGCTGCTTTGGGCTTCTGCCGCGGAAGGCGAGAAGTTTGCTAACAAGGCGCGTGAGATGAAGGGAATAGTTGAGAGTGTCACGTCTGAAGAGATTGAAAAGGCTAGAAAGGTTTTTGAAAAGGCTTTGAAGGATGATTGATTATGCCCGAACGAATTAAGCATGAACCTTTGGACAGTAAGGACGTGAAGCGGCCGAAAGCTGAGATTCACCTTATAAAGGATCAGTGCAAAGGTTGCGGTTACTGCATCGAGTTCTGTCCAAAGAAGGTTTTTGAGGAATCAAATGAAATTAATGCGCGTGGTGTTCGTCCGCCGAGGATTGTGGATGAGGGCAAGTGTATCTTGTGCAGTTTTTGCACGACGGTTTGTCCTGATTTCGCTGTTTTTGTTGTTGAAAGAAAGGATTCGGAGGAGAAGAAAGCATGACTGGTAAGAGAGCTTTGCTTAGTGGCGCGCACTTCTTGAATGGCGATGTAGCCTGTGCTGAAGGCGCAATTGCAGCCGGGTGCAGATTCTTCGGAGGATATCCAATTACGCCTGCAACAGAAATCGCTGAGCACCTATCTCAGAGGATGCCTGAATTTGGCGGCATATACATCCAGATGGAAGATGAAATCGCCTCAATGGCAGCGGTGATCGGTGCTTCGTACAGCGGTTTGAAAGCTATGACGGCAACCTCAGGCCCTGGTTTCAGCCTCATGCAGGAAAACATCGGCTTGGCAGTTATGACCGAAACTCCCTGTGTTGTAGTGGATATCATGCGTGGCGGTCCAAGCACTGGCCAGCCTACTTTGCCCGGTCAGCAGGATGTCATGCAGGCCAAGTGGGGTTCACATGGTGACTATGGGATTGTTGCTTTGTCTCCTTCCTCAGTGCAGGAGATGTTTGACCTGACGATTGAGGCTTTTAACTTGGCTGAAACTTACCGTTTGCCAGTGTTGCTAATGGGTGACGAGATTGTGGCACACATGTGGGAGAAGGTAGTGATTCCTGCTCCTGACAAGATTAAAATCGTGAACCGCAAGAAACCCACCGTGCCAAGAGACGAGTATTCGCCATTTAAGCCTGACGAAGACCTAGTTCCGCCCATGGCTTGTTTCGGTGAAGGCTATCGTTTCCATGCCACAGGCTTAACTCATGATGAACATGGTTTTCCAAAGACATCTAGTTCCGAGGTTCAGGCCAAGCTTGTTAGGCGTCTGTGTGAGAAGATTAGTAGAAATGCAGACAAGATCATCAGAGTTGAAGAGGTCATGCTTGATGATGCCGAAGTCGTAGTTGTGGCTTACGGTATCGTGGCACGTGCCGCCTTGAGTGCAGTAAGAAAGGCTCGCGCAGCTGGAATAAAAGCTGGGTTGCTGCGTTTGGTTACGTTGTGGCCGTTTCCAGAGAAGCATGTGGCCAAAGTTGCCCGAAAAGCAAAGGCAATTGTGGTTCCAGAGATGAACTGCGGACAGCTTGTTAGAGAAGTGGAGAGAGCGGCGAAGGAAACGCCTGTGCACTTCATTTCGAAACTTGGTGAAGACCCGCATACGCCTATGGAGATTCTTGAAGTTATTAGGAGGAATTGTTAATGACACAACAGACGTTAGAACACCCATATTCGAAGTATTTGAGACAAGGAATGATTCCGCATATTTGGTGTCCAGGCTGCGGCAACGGTATCGTGCTGAACGCCTTTGTCCACGCCGTGGATGAGTTGCAACTGGATTTGGACAAGCTTGTCGTAGTGTCTGGCATTGGTTGCATCGGGAGGACAGCTGGATACACGAACACAGATTCGTTCCACACCACGCATGGACGCGCTTTGGCTTTTGCTTCAGGCGTGAAATTAGCCAATCCAGAACTTGAAGTTGTCGTGATCAGCGGCGATGGTGACCTGTTCGCTATAGGAGGCAACCATTTTATTCATGCTGCAAGGCGGAACATGGGGATCAAGGTGATTTGTGCGAACAACTTCAATTACGGCATGACAGGTGGACAGCAGGGTCCGACGACGCCGCTTGATTCGATTACAACAACGAGCCCATATGGAAACATTGAGCACCCGTTCAACCTAGTTCATCTAGCAGCTGCTTCGGGCGCTGTCTACGTGGCCCGCTGGACGACTCTGCATGTGCGTAGGCTTACGCAGTCAATCAAGAAGGCGTTGCAGAAGAAAGGCTTCTGCTTCATCGAAGCGATCTCGGCTTGCCCAGAGATCTATGGTCGTTACAACAAGATGCGTTCGGGTCTGGAAATTATGGAGTGGTTCAAACGAGCTTCTGTCGTGGAAAGTTTCTCTGATCCAGCCAAAGCAGAGATCACGCCTGATCGCATCGCTGTTGGCGAGTTTGTGGATGTGGAGAAGCTGAGCTACGAGAAGCTGTTGCATGAAAAAATCAGCAAGATCAACGAGAAAGCTATGGAACAGGTGGGTTAAAATGGGTAGAATAGAGGTCAGGTTTGCAGGTTTCGGCGGCCAAGGAATCATCAAGTCTGGAATCATCACAGCTGCGGCCGCCAGCATCCACGCTGGAAAGAATGCCGTTCAAACACAGTCATATGGCCCAGAATCTCGCGGCGGAGCATGCAAATCTGAAGTCGTTATTTCTGAAGAAGACATCGACTTTCCGAAAGTGGTGGAGCCCGACATACTTGTGCTGATGAGTCAACATGCTTACAACGACTACATTGATGACGTAAAGAGCGGCGGAACCGTGATTCTGGATCCTGATATGATTCCGCGTGAGAAAGAGATGAAGAACGTGAAGATTTATCATGTGCCCGCGACCAAGATTGCTGAAGAGCTTGGGCGCAAGATTGTGGCAAACATCGTCATGCTGGGCGCATTCGTCGCCATAACCAATGTTCTGAATGTTGATGCGTTAAGAGAATCAGTTAAGACGAATATTCCCAAAGGAACAGAAGAACTGAATTTGTCTGCCTTTCAGAAAGGATATGACTTCGGAAAGAAACTGGTCTAAGCTTAGGCTTGTTCTGCTACTGGCGGTTCTTCTTCAGCTTCCGGCTTTTTCGTTTGCTCTTGAATTACCTGTTTGACGAGTTTTGAGCCTCTGATACCTACGTGTCTCAGCGGGGCTATTTTCTTGGCTTCGTTGTATATGTCTGAGGCTATTTTGCCTAGCACCATTTCCTGTGCGAACTGGTCTATGGTGAGTGCTTGGGATTTCTGTTTGATGATTCTTGTCATTATCTCGCGTATCTGTCGTTCCTGTGAGGTTTTGACTCTGGACAATGTGAAGGCTGATACGGCCACGCGCAGGTTGAAGCCGTCTTTCGTGATAATGTTGAAGAGTCCATCCACTTTGGTTGTTCTTCTTCTCACCAAGCTTCTCAGGTAATCGCGTGAGTATTCGTGACCTTTGAATATTGTCTTTGCAGTTTTGCCATCTAGCTCGTTTATCTGGAAATACATTTTCAAGTATTGATGCGAAAAGTCGCCTGTCACGTCGTACAGTGTGGCGTCGACGGTTCTGCCGATGAGTTTCTCTGTTTCATCCGCTGGTATTGCGCCTAGCTCAGTGTTGCCAAAATATGGCGGCGCAGTTACCATGTACCATGTTTTGCTTCGCCATTTGTCTCGTACTTTCTTGGTTTTTGCTGACACGCTTATCCTCCGAATATGCAGCTTGAGAAAATTCGCATCAGAGTATTAAAAGGTTTACCGTTTAGGCTCTATTTTAGCTATGCCCACCATGTGCTTCCTCAAGGCTTCGGGAACGATTATGGAACCATCTTCTTGCTGGTAGTTTTCAAGTATGGCTACAATGGTTCGCCCTGTGGCCAGAGCCGTGCTGTTCAATGTGTGGACGAAGCCCTTCGGCGGCTCGCCTTCTTTTTCTCTGTATTTAATGTTCAGTCTGCGTGCTTGATAATCTGTGCAGTTGCTACAGCTGATGATTTCACGATAACCATTCTGTGCCGGCATCCATGCTTCAATATCATATTTCTTGGCGGCCACCGTGCCTATGTCGCCTGTGCAAACGTTTACGATACGGTAGGGTATGCCCAGTTTCTGAACGATGTCTTCAGCGTTGCTCAGAAGTTCTTCATGGAGTTTCCATGAGTCTTCGGGTTTGCAGAAGATGAACTGTTCGATCTTGTTGAATTGGTGCGTGCGGAAAATGCCTCGCGTGTCTTTGCCATGTGCTCCAGCTTCCTTGCGGAAGTTCGTGCTGATTCCCGCAAGTTTAAGCGGCAAGTCATCAGCTTTGAAAGTTTCGTTCATGTACATGGCAGCCATAGGATGCTCTGAAGTGGCTATGAGATACAGGTCTTCATTCTCAACCTTGTACAGTACGTCTTCAAAGTCGCTCAGAGCCGTGACTCCTTCGTAGGCGTCTCTCCTCATGAGGAAAGGCGGCTCAATCGGAACATAGTCCTTCTTGTACATTTCCTCCAAAGCGAAGCTTCTCAACGCAAGGTCTAGCAGTGCACCTTCACGCTTCAGATAGAAGAATCGAGCGCCAGCAATCTTGCCTGCTCTCTCAACATCCAAAACGTCAAGTTCTAACCCCAGTTCTATGTGTCCTTTTGGCGTAAAAGTGAACTTTGAAATCTTGCCCCATGTTTTCGTTTGAACATTGTCATTTTCATCCTTTCCCTGTGGAACAGATTCGTGCAGCAGGTTTGGCAGTCGCATCAGAAGATCATGCACCTTCTGTTCATCTTCAGCAACCTGTTTCTCAAGCAAAGTGATCTTGACGTCAACATCTTTTCCTTTAGCTATCTCTTCCGTCACGTCTTTTCCTTGTTTCTTCAAAATAGCAATTTCAGTAGTGATTTGCTTTCTTTCATGACGAAGACCATTCAGTTCAGTGAGGCCTTCGCGCCATTTGCGGTCATGATCAAGAAGATCATTAAGCTTCTGCAGATTTGCAGGATCGCCTCTCTTTTGCAGATTATTCTTCACTGAGCTTGGGTTTTCACGAATGAGTCTAATGTCAAGCATGTTATTTCACTTTTGATTGTATGGATTCGGTTTGGCTTTCTTACATAGTTTTGAAACAATTATTTAACCTTGCGATAAAACGTTTGGCTCCGTAAGAATCAGATGAATAGACGATCGGTTACACAAATGCGGCAGGAGTGAAGAGTTGTGGCTTCATTAGCATTAAGCTCTTTTACTTTATGAATTTGGTTGCGTGTCGTTTGAACCTTTTTTTGCATTGCAGGCTGCAGAAGTGGTAGGTTTCTCCATCGTAAGTAATCTTGAACTTGGCTGTATTGTCATCTAAAACTACGCCGCAAACTGGATCTCTAGGCATCTTCTCTGCATTCACCTCTTACGCAATCACAAACACGATATAAATGTAGCTTGCTCCTATTATTTTTAATGGAAGCTAAAACAAAAGAAAAGGAAGAGTGATAGACTTAAGGAAGATTTTTAGTCTGTTAGTCTAATATCTCCTCGGTGGTCTTCGCTTAGAATAACATTCTCGGCAGTAAACTGGTCTGCTGCCATCAGGCTTAAAAGGAACTTCGCATTCCTTTCCGCATTCAGCGCAAACTGCCTTAAACATCTCTTTTCCAGACATCCTTATTTTCAACTCCTACTCTATTTAATGCAAAATCGTCATTTCTGCACACCTACACCAAATCGAAACACCGTATTAAACTCTTCCACACAAGAGACTAAACTCGCATGTTGAAAGCTTCACTTAAGCCTCTTCGCTGCTTGAATCGTTCTCTCAGCTGTCGAAACACAAGAGAGCAAGTCATCAATCGTCGCAACAAATGTCGATGGCTTTTCTTCGCATTCTATTCTCGAAACCACCTGTTCACCAACGCAAGCTGTCTCTACTTTCAAACCCTTCGGTGTCTTAAAGTTGTCAGGTGAAACTGCCTTGGCGACAGCCTCAGCAATCTTGGCATTATCATAGTCCAGAACGATTTCTGCTTCCAAGCTCTAACCCTTCAACTGCTTGCCAATCAATTTGTTAACTAATCCAATAAACTCGTCGATTCTGTCCAGCGGAACTTGGGCTCCTGCAGCTATATTGTGTCCTCCACCTTTACCGCCGCATTGCTCCGCAGAAGTTTGCATAATGTCTCCGAGGTTAACACCTCTCGCCACAACCGCGTCTACAGTTCTGGCACTGATCTTTGCAATTCCCTGCTCCACTACATTCGCAAAAGCAATCAGAGGTTTCTCAGGATTGGGTAGACCGCTGGACAATATGCTGCTGATTGCTCCCACAATTTTGTCATTGATGTAATCTTCACCATAAACCACATAGATGTTTTCCAGCTCGCGCATGCGTTCAGGTTTCTCCATCACCCAACCCAAGTACTTGCTAATTGATCGTCTGTACTCCTCCAGCACTTTGCTAGCCTCCTCAAAAGCTGAGCCACGGTCACCCATGCACACGGCTACGCCCAAACTGGAGCGATCCATGCGACCTGCAGCATTCAGCAAAACTCCAAACTCACGTGCATCCCGCAAAGGAGTCCAAGGCTCTTCGCGGCTCAAAACGTAAACGTACCCAATAAGATTAGCAACCTCAAGTCGCAAGCCTCTACTTAGTAGATAGTCAGCCAATGCGGAACACAAACGTTTCTTCTCATCGTCAGACAGATCTCGCAGTGCCCGCCACTTGTCATCAGTTCGAGTTTTGATGTCCAAATTCGCCAAGAATGCCAAACTCTTGTCCTCTTCCCCACTGATTCCCGGAATAAATGGATTCGTCGTAGAAGCCAGCGTCCTATGGATGGGCCTAGTTTCTCTGCCAAAGAACACCAAATCTTTCTCAACGTTAAGCAGACCGGCTTTCACGCCGTCCTCCACTATTTTCTCGTTTAACCCGCCCAGCATACGCTGGTCATACTTGTCCTGCAAATCGCCCAAGGCACCCACTACAGCCACAGGCGCCAAGTCAACGTTCATCCTGTCAACAGCTCTTGCTGTAAAGTAAGCCACGCCCGCGCCGCTGATATCTCGGGCGCCGTCAATTCCATGCAAATGTGGGTTGACATGTGCGAAGCGGTCTGTGGTCTCACCCATGATTTGATGATGGTCTAGAATGACAATTTTGAATTCGCCGAGCTTCTCTTTTAACAAATCAACGTAGCCGCTGCCCAAGTCGCTGAAAACAATCAAATCTGGCTTATCTGCCAAGACTTCCATGATTTTCTCTTCAATCCACTGGGTAATGCGAACGCGGAATCTTGCATCTAGCCTCGTTAAAGCTCTGCCGATGATTCCGGCGGCTGCAACACCATCAGCGTCTAAGTGCGAAAATACATGAATCAGTCCGTCTTCTTCAACTGTTTCCTTTATGATCTTCGCTGCCTTCGCCGCCGAATCCAAAAACGCGGTAACCTGACTTTCGTTTAAAGCCATACTTTATTCCTTCGAGCTAAGAACCTATGTTGCTCTAAGATTTAAAACATGACGTCAACGCTGAAAAAGGGAAACGTTGAAACCAGAAGGAAGAAGCTTAGGTTATTGAGGCAATCTTTGGCTCGTATTTCCAGTTCTTTGGCAAAACGCCACAGCGTTTGTAGTATCTTGAAAGTTTGTGAACTTTTGCTTCTATGATTTGGAGCGACCTCTTGTTGTTCAGGTCGGTCTTGTTTTTCTCGTAGTGGATAGAAAGGTTTTCAGCCTTCTTGATCAGGCTGCCTAGATCTTCAGGCATTGTGGGCGCAAGCTCTGCTTCTTTCAAAATCTTTGTCACTGTCTTGCCTGTGATCGACTTCACCAAGGGAATGGAATGCTGATCTCTGAGGATGGTTCCAATGCGGCTTGTGGAGTGGCCCTCTTTAGCAAGCTTGATAACCAAGGTTTCAACCTCTTCAGGCTGATACTTGCACCAGCTGGGAGGACGCTTGCTTACTGGCCTGATTTGATGCGCTTTTCCTTTTTCCTGTTTCGGCATTACACTTATCCCTTAAGCTCTCTATGAGCGAAGGAAACCAAATATTTAAAACTATTGATGTCTTGGTTCTGTTAAGTTACCTCAAGAAACTTTCGTGGCAATCTAGTAAGTTCTTTGTGATAACGATACCTGCCAAGTTATTTGCAATGACGTTTTCAGCTCCATCTCGACAAGGACAGCTATTAACCAAAGACCTCTCGCTCTCACTTGGGGTTCTTTTTAGATCAAGATTTTATATCTGCCAAGTTTTCTGGACTACTCGCCAAGTAATTTGATGATTGAAACTCAATCTGCTTCATGCTGGACCGAGCGTGTTGGTTAGACCATAGACAGGCACATTTTTTAGCCTTCGTGGCTTGAAAGATGGAAAAGTAAAAGATGTGCTTATGACATATATAGAACGATGAACCGCAAATACTTTGCTTTTCTAATCCTCTTGTTGTTAACCACCTTTTGGGTCCAATTCAAACCCGTCAGGGCATATCAGTCGACCATAACTGTTCCCAGCGATTATCCCACTATTCAGCAGGCCATAAATGCTGCTGGTGGGGGCGACACCGTTCTTGTCCACAATGGGACTTATTTTGAGCGTATAGTCGTGAATAAATCGATATCTTTGGTTGGAGAAGACAGAGATACAACAATCGTGGACGGCGGGGGAAACGGGACAGTTGTCAAGGTTGAAAAAGACGGTGTTAAAATCAGTGGGTTAACTCTGACAAATGCCGGATATGGATTAGTATGGACTGACTATTCAGGTATCAAGCTGGCCGGAGTGCTAAACTCCACGATAGAAAATACTTCAATACGTGATAGTTCAGCAGGCATCAATCTTCTCAACTCAAGTGACATAAAAATACATAATAGCTCTATCTCAGGCAACCATTTCGGCGTTGTGATGCAAGCTTCTAACGGGACTGTAATGCGAGACAACAATTTGGCCTTCAACAATGTTATGATTTCCGGACGCCGAGGCTCGAATCTCAAAGTATTTGGAGACTCCATGCCCTCTTTTATTCACGACATAGATAGTTCAAACAGCGTTGACGGAAAACCGATCTATTATATGGTAAATCAACAGGACAGAGAGGTACCGTCAGATGGAGGTTTTGTTGCGTTAGTAGGGTCTGTAAACATGAGTGTGCAAAATTCGCACCTGCAAGGTCTGCTGATTGCTAACACTAACAATTCTCTGGTGCAGACCGTCAGCATTTCAAACTCGTCAGTCGGGATTGAAATGTTGTTTTCCAACAGCAACAAGATCGCTAATAGCACTATTCAGTCTAACGACTGGGGAATTCTCTTGGTCGACTCTCATGACAACAGTCTAATTGGCAACAGCATATCCGAAAGCACTAACTGGGGAATTGGACTCGGAGGCCCCAACGGGTCAGACGATAATCTCATACAAGACAACTTGATCACAGATAATTCTCGTTATGGAGTTGATGTGTATGGCAAGAACAACACCATCGCGAGGAACGATATATCACACAATTCGGACGGCCTACTTCTTGACGCGTCTCTTGGGAACACCATTGTCGACAACAATATAATGAACAATTCGAGGTATGGCCTCTACCTAATTCGTGATTCCCAAGACAACATCATTGCCGAAAACTCCATAGAGTTCAACGATTATGGCATTTTTGTAGCTGATATCTCAGAGAACAACACAATGCATCATAACAATTTCATCGGCAACACATATCAAACATTAATCTCCGTACACAATGTCTGGGACGATGGCTTAGAGGGCAATTATTGGAACAGCTATCTTGGGAGCGATAATGACGAAGATGGCATATGGGACGCTCCCTATGTCATCAACCAAAACAATAAAGACAACTTTCCATTAGCAGGGATTTTCTATCGGTTCGATGCCTCCGACAGCAGCGTTACAATAATCTCTAATTCCACAGTTCTTGGATTTCAATTCAATCAAACAGCTATCAAGTTCAACGTTGCTGGAAATAACGGAACTGTTGGCTTTTGCAGAGTTCGAATCCCAAAGACACTCCTCGGCGCAGGACCATACACAGTCACCGTTGACGGTTTTCCACCTCTCCTCCTAAAAGAGCTTGCAGCCACAAACGACACGTACGAATATTTGTATTTCAGGTACGCACAGAAGACGAATCAAGAGGTTCTGATTGTTCCAGAGCTCCCAATCCCTGCCATCTTGATGTTAGTGATTGCGTTTTCAACATCAGTCGTCATTTTGAACAGAAGGCGCCATGATTGACTTCTAATCAGCAGATTCCACCTAGATGTAACTCTCCAGACGCTGTAGTATCTTCGCCACTTACGATTGAAGCTAGGCCAAATGCCCTAAATGCATCACGGTTTCCAAGAGTTTTTTTGCTTCTAATCAAACAAACTCGTTTCGGGATAAGAGGATGTCACGTTCTGAAATTCTGAGGAAACTTGACATAGAACGAAGAATACGAAATGTCGAAAATCATCTTTAGTCGCATCGACATAAGCTTAACCAAATTCATAACGATTTGCCATAAACATGCAAGCTCCCGCATTTTTTTCGTTAGCCGATTTTTGACAGCTTAACGTTTTAAGCCAAAAAGGTAAAAGAACCAGAAATCCAACAAAACCCTCATAAAAA
>CAZHWL010000017.1:0-9143 GCA_964536035.1 uncultured Candidatus Bathyarchaeia archaeon
GAGAATGTTGTTGCTTCAGCCACGTTGAACCAGAAAGTTGATTTGAACGCTGTCGTGAAGGGCTACCCTGGCGTGGAATATCGGCCTGAGCAGTTTCCGGGGCTTGTGTTCAGGCTCAAGAGACCAAAGACAGCTACTCTGATTTTTAACTCAGGAAAAATGGTCTGCACAGGAGCCAAATCGGAAAAAGAATCCCGAAGAGCAGTAATGAAAGTTGTCAAAGAATTGAAGAAGGGCGGAATCATCATCATCAGCAAGCCTGAGCTCAAAATACAGAACATCGTCGCATCTGCAAGCCTAGGCGGAATGATAGATCTGGAGAAGGCCGCATACAGCCTAGGAAAGACAATGTACGAGCCGGAACAGTTTCCAGGCCTCATCTACAGAATGGATGAACCAAAAGTCGTAATCCTCTTATTCGCAAGCGGCAAACTGGTCTGCACGGGAGCCAAAAGAGAGCAGGACGTTTACGACGCCGTCTACAAGCTGCACGGAATACTTGAAGAGCAGAGCCTCATCTTCTACGACTAAACGCTCTACTTCTGTTTCTTTTTGATTTGCTTCAAAATCGTTTTCATCTGTTCTTCATCTACGCTTCCAAGTTCGCAGAGTGTATTCGCTATCTCGCTCATGTTAAGCAGTGAGTGAAGCTTTATTCCGTCTCTTTCAAGTTTCTCTTTTCCGCCTTCCTGTCGATCAATTAGCACAGCTGCTTCGCGCACAACGCCGCCTTCAGCCGTTATAGCCTTCGCCGCTTTACTCAAAGACAAACCCGTCGTGACAAGATCGTCTACAAGCAGAACACGATCGCCAGGCGCCAAAACACCTTCAATCCGCTTCTGTCGTCCATGAAGCTTGACACCTCGACGTATGTACAGAAACGGTTTTTTGAAGCAGTAAGCGATCAACGCAGCAAAGGGGATGCCCGCCACAGGGATTCCAACCACTCTGTCAAAATTAGCCGTCCCCACCTCGTCTTTGATGAAGTTCATGTAGAAACCGCAGATCTTTTGGAAAGCGTCAGGAAAGCTGGGAACCACGCGCAGATCAATGTAGTAGGGACTCATCTTTCCGCTAGTGAGTTTGAAAGCCCCGAATTGTAGCGCGCCTATTTTGTTCAGGATTTTGCAGAGTTCGATTCTAGTTTCTTCAGTCGCCAAATCCTTCACGCTCGTTTAGAGATCTGGTAGATCTTTCCGACTTCTGGAATTAGACAGGTGATTCTCGGCAGTTCCTTTTTCAACAGTTCAGCGAATCTTTTCTGATCCGCCGCTGAACCAGTATGATAGGGTACGACTACTTTGGTCTTCGTCAATCTGGCAATATCAATACCTGTCTCCGGCGAAGTGCCCGGTGCTATCCCAACTGTGCAGAAGACAACATCAGGTTTTTCTCTTTCGCCGATGGCCGCCATTTCTGGAAAAGGCAGGCTGTCCGCGGTGTGGAAAACTTTGACGCCGTCTTCGCTTGTAATCATGAAAGTGACTGGTGTGCTTGCTGGAGGATGGTTGCACTTCTCAACTCTTATTGTGACACTGTCCAGTTTGACTTCTGATCCGGGATGAACTTCCTGAAGCTTATCGGATGGAATGCTGTTTCTTAATCTTCTGGCTGACGTGGGATCAGCAATTACCTTGCATTTTGTCAGCTTATGTATGTCCGAAATCAAGGCTTGATCCAAATGATCATAATGCTCATGGGTGATCAAGATGGCATCAACTTGCTGGAAATTCTTAGGTTTCACATCCACTGGATCTATGACCAATGTTTTAGATGGTGTTTTCACGGTTACTCCAGCATAACGGTTGAACCAGACAAAGAAAACTTCATTTTTTGAAGGGCTCTTCTCAATTGACATAACCTGATTCCTCACAACTGAATAGTATTGCAACAAGCTTTTAAAGAACTTATGCTGGCGCTGAGAGTCGCTGGCTCATCGTGACTCATGAGCTACTTTGCTCTCCCGTTCACTCGATAAGGCTTAATAGGTTCTGCCCTCGTTCTCAATATTCAAGTGACGGCACATGGTTGACGTTTGGCTTCCCTATGGAAAAACAGAGATATGCGCAAGAGTCCCCACACGCAGCTTTCTAGGCTCAATCGAACCAAAAGAAAAGCCAGGCGCACCCGACGCTAAGACAGAAGTGGAACGTGCCCTCAACGAACCTCTCGGCTCGAAGAAGCTGAGCGAAATCGTCAAACCTGAACACAAGGTTGCGATAGTTGTTGACGACGCCACTAGACCAGCGCCAAGCGACATCCTAGTCCTTTCATTACTCAAAGAACTGAATACGGCAGGAGTGAAAGACGAGAACATCACCGTTATCTTCGCTTGTGGAACACACAGAGCCGTGAAGCAAGAGGAAGCCGTTAACCTACTCAGTCAAGAAGTACTCAGCCGAGTAAAAACAGTGAGCCACGACTTCAAGGCTCAGGACTTGGTGCATGTAGGCACGACACAGAAGCACGGCACCAAAGTCCTCTTGAACCGCGTCTTTGTCGAAGCCGATGTTAGGATTTTGACTGGTGACGTTTGTTTGCATTATTATGCTGGTTACGGGGGAGGAAGAAAAAGCGTCTTGCCAGGCGTCTCTGGCGAAGAGACAATCAAGCATAACCATGCTATGCTCTTGGACGCGAATGCCAAAACTGGCATGTTGGATGGAAATCCTGTTCATGAAGACATGGTTGAAGCGGCTAAACTGGCCAAAGTAGACTTCGTTCTGAACGTTGTGACCAACAGCAAGGGCGAAGTCGTCAAAGCCTTTGCAGGCGACTTGGAACAAGCCTTCAACGAAGGAGTCAAACTCGTGGATGAAATGTACCGAGTCACAGTGGATCGCAGGGCAGACATAGTAGTTGTGAGCTCCGGCGGCAACCCGGCGGACCTGAATCTTTTTCAAGCTTACAAAAGCGTTGACAACGCGCTTGAAGTGGTTAAACGTGGTGGCGTGATCGTTCTGGTGGCTGAGTGCCCCGAGGGACATGGGAACCAAGTATTCTACGACTGGATGATTAAATTTGGAGAACTGAAAGCCGTTGAACGCGAGATCAAAAAGAACTTCGTTTTAGGCGGACACAAGGCTTACTATCTTCTGGAAGCCCTGCAGAACCATAGAATAATCTTGGTTTCTTCCATGCCTGACTACTATGCTTCAAACATTTTCAAGCTGAAAACCGCCCGAGCCGTGAACGATGCGCTGAACGAAGCCTTCGAAATCGCCGGAAAGAACGCTAGAGTGTGGACTATGCCTTACGGCAACTTCACTTTGCCAGAAGTCAAAGCCGTAGAAGAACAAAATGCACCGATCGTAACTCAAGGATAGAAAAGCGTTTAAACCGCCATGAAACTTATGCATTGACACAAACGGAGCCAGAAAAACTTGCAGGAAACCTGCCGACTTCGCAAATTCGCCTTGAGTGACCTACAGAGCGTCATGGAAATCAACAGACTGTGCTTGCCAGAGAACTACTCTGACTTCTTCTTCGTAGACCTGTACAGGAGATTCCCAGAAACCTTCATAGTCGCTGAAGAAGAAGGAACGATAATCGGTTACATAATGTGCCGCATCGAAGTCGGCCTGTCAAGCTTGGGCTTTGGCGGATTGGTCAAAAAGGGTCACGTGGTCTCTGTGGCAGTTATGCCGGAACACCGCAGAAAAGGCTGCGGAGAAGCACTCGTCTGCAACGCAATGGAAGCCATGAAGCTATACAATGCGAAACAGTGCTACCTTGAAGTAAGAGTAACCAACGAACAAGCGATCAAACTGTACAAGAAACTCGAGTTTGAAGTCGCACGCACAGTACACGGATATTACGCAGACGGTGAAGACGCGTTTGTGATGACAAAGAAACTGTAGATGCCGCATTTCTCTCTGTCTTGGAGCTTATATGAGTGTTAAAGTGGTTTGGGTTCTGCTTTTTCGCTGACAAAGTTGACTGCCTGAAGCACTGACCTAGCGAGTCCTAGGAGACTGAGGATCATTGCGATTGTAAGAAACAGGCGCAGGTCGATGAGCAAGGCGAAGTTCTGGAAGCTCAGGTTTATTATTCCACCGTTGAGCGTCAGTAACAGGTAGAACATGACGAACAGGGCTTTGGCCGCATTGAAAAAGTGTTGATAAATGGTTCCTCCTGTCATCTCTCCTATAATCATTAACACTATGTACACGGCTACAAACGTTTCAATCATACCCTGAAGGCTTGGAACAATCTCTGCAAGGGGTGCAATGAAAGTCCACAAAATGAAATAGACTGCATAGAAGAGAAGGCCTTTCACAGTTGCCTTCAGAGCCTTGAAAACTATGCTTCGTACATTTGACCTAGCTTCTTTCTTGTCGCTAGCCATACTCGATGTCCTCCATTTGATAGCTGAAATATGGTGTCTGAAAATCAACTTCAAGGTGTCCGCTCGGAGTCAAAGACATCACGTTGACAACAAGCTGGACGGCTCCATTATAGGACGAGTGCTGTGGCGCCTCAACCGTAGCTTCACCTGAACCGAAAAGAAGGTTGTTGCTGCTGAATATGCGAATTTGGAGCTGGCCGGCAACGTCAAAGAAAGCGTGGTTCTCGAAGCTGATCGGAACCGTAACCATGACATGAGTCAGGTTGAGCGGCATGTATTCAGGTATGTCTACTCTGAAGTTGTAGAGTGGAGCACCCCAAGGCATTGAAAAGTTGCCTGACCCCTGAACGGGAATCAGCTCTGCCAATCGCATTCCGATTGATTCCATTATCGTCAGTTGAGTGTCATTAACAAGGAAGTTCTGATAACGTTGCATGAAATCGGTGACGTTTAGTGTTACGTTGTGAAATATGGTCACTCTTTCGCCTTTTCTAATTGCAGGTGTAAATGTTGACGCATGTGCGATAGTTGTTCCGTCTTCATCGGAAATTCTTGTCGTAACGTTGAACCAGCCGATGTTGTAGTAGCCTCTGTTGTGAATGTTTATTGGCAGAGAGAAAAGCAGCAGTTTGTCCGGAGTCATGCTGGTCTGTGGTTCGCCGAAATCAAACCGCAGATCTTTGACAGAATATGCCGCGGAGACAGAGAAAAGAATAATGAAAATCCAGAAAACTGTCGTGGCTATCCCTATTATCTTGATTGGAATATTCATCTCAGTCCCTTTTGGCACGGTTTAAGAAACGTTCTAGGAAGCTGGTGGTTTGTTCTCGCCATTGTCATTCTGCGGTTGCTGAGGCTGCTGCAATGGTTGAACTATTTCTTCTGGAGGTATGACCACGAACTCCGGTTCAGCTGGTTTGGCTTCTTGCGGCTTCACTTCTTTCTGCGGTTCGGCCTTGGCTTTCTGTGGAACAGGTTTTGGCTGAACAACCACTGGCTTCTGAGGAACGACAACTTCGAGCTTGGGCGCGTTAGCTATCAACGTGACTCCTCTGATGGTTATGAGTGAGCCTATCCAACCCATTATTCCGAGATACATTATTCGAATGCACGTGGCGATCAATGGTCCTAGTGTTCCGCCGAATATTGCTTCGATTCCTGCAAACTGTGCGGGGTCTATGGGGTTCTGTGTTAGGAAGCCGTATGCACTCAAGAACGTGAAGATCAGCAGGACTACGCCTATGATGAGTACTGTGACTCCTGATAGTGCTATTTTGTCTCTGAAATTCTTGAACATGACTTCTCACTTGTTCAATGTATTGCGCCGGATATTATATTAAATCTTCCTACACACTAAACAGAATCTGAATTACCTACCCAAAATCAGACACAAAAATAAGGGTTGAAACTATGGCGTAATGCCAAGTTTCTCATATATCTTCTGCTTGTTTGCCTCAACATTCTTCTGAACGTCAGTGAAAAGGTTGTTTCCATGCGAATCAATAGCCACAGCCAGCGGGCCGAACTCTTCAGCCTCGAAAACCCACATGGCTTCAGGCATGCCTAAGTCGAACCATTCCACAGTTCTGACATTCTTTATGGCTTTAGCAGCCAGTATCGCAGCGCCGCCGGTGAACGCGCCGTAAACAGCGCCGTATTTGGCCATTGCGTCAGTCGTCTTCTTTCCCATGCCGCCCTTGCCGATAACGACTCGGACCTTGAAGTTCTTTATGAACTCGTCTTCAAAAATGTCCATTCTTGTGCTTGTCGTCGGCCCTGCGGCAATTGCAATCCATTTGTCTCCCTGTTTGCTCATGACTGGGCCGCAGTGGAACACGACCAAGCCTTCAAGGTTCAGAGGCAATGGTTTGCCTTCTTTGAAGTATTCCAGCGCTCTTCTGTGGGCCTGATCTCTTGCGGTCACTATTGTTCCTGTAACGTAGAGAACGTCGTTGGCTTTGAGTTTGCGAATGTCTTCCTCTGATATGGGTGTTTTTAGTTTGAAAACTGCCATTCTTCTTCACCTCACCAATTCAGCTTATGAGTCAAATACTCCACGGTTCCATCAGCGCCAATTCTCGCCGAAGCTCTTCTCGCAGCCCAACAGTTGAAAGCCACAGCCGCAGGGAAAGACGCAGGATGCCTGAACGCATAGTCAATGTGAACGCCTAACACTGTGGTCTTGCCACCCAAGCCCATCGGACCAATTCCAGTCATGTTCACAGCTTCAAGTATCTCGTTCTCAAGCTTCGCAATCTCAGGATCAGGATTGTGTTCTGTCAGAGGCTTCAGCAGGGTCTTTTTGGCAAGCTTCATGGAGATGTCTGCTCCACCGCCCATGGCGATGCCCAGAATGTTTGGCGGACACGGCTGAGCTCCAGCTTTAACCACTGCGTCAACAACGAATTTCTTCAGTCCTTTGATTCCCTCGCCCGGCACTATCATTCCGCCGATACAGACGTTTTCAGAGCCTCCGCCCTTCGTCATCACGGTCAACTCAATGCCGTCTCCTGAAGTGATTTCCCAGTTCAAGAATGGCAAGTATCGTCCAGTGTTGTCTCCGCTGTTTTTTCCTGTGAATGGGTTCACCGCGTTTGGCCGTAGTGGAACTTCGTTTGTGGCTCTCTTCGTCGCGTTTGTAACTGCTTCTTCGATTTTGTCAAGGTTTTTCGCTTTGGCTCCAGCTTTGACGTAGTAGATTATTGTGCCTGTGTCTTGGCATACAGGTGCCTGATATTTCTCGGCAAGCTCAATGTTATCCAATATCGCTTTGAGCTGTGTTTTTCCTGGCTCTGTTTCCTCAGCGTACGCTTTATTCAAGGCCTGTTTGACATCGTCTGGCAGATAGATCACGGCTTGCTTCAGAATGTTGAAGGCAACGGTTTCAACAAGTTTCGCTGTTTCCAAGTGCTATTCCCTTCTTTTGTCAACTTTTAGAAAGAATCATGTACTTATATCTTGTCTCAAAGCACACGCAAAATCAAGGAGACACAAGAGGCAAAAAAACTTGCACTTTAATTCACCTCTCTCCATGGTTTAAACGTCATGTTGCTTCGAGTGTTTTAAATATGGCTTGTCTCAACTGTTTGAAACATTACTTGAAGGAGGAACAGTTCAGTGAGTGAAGAAGAACAGGCAAAAGAAAGCCCCGTGCAGAAGAAATACGAGTTTCTAGAGGATCTGCCAGGAGTAGGCCCGGCAACAGCCCAAAAACTGAAGGAAATGGGCTATCACACCATTGAGTCTCTGGCCATGGCAACCGCAAGAGAGCTTGAGCCAGCAGGCATAAGTGACAAGAAAGCCTTTGCCATAATAGAAACTGCACGCCAATCCGTCGGAGTTTCCTTCATCCGAGCAGATGAACTGCTCAGAATGCGCAAGTATGTCTTGCGTTTGACAAGCGGAAGTAAGGTTGTGGATCGGCTTCTTGACGGCGGATTAGAGACACAGACCATAACAGAGTTTTACGGCGAATATGGCAGCGGCAAGAGCCAGATCTGCCATCAGCTGTGCGTCAACGTTCAGCTTCCCCCTGAACGCGGCGGCTTAAACGGCGCCGTCCTTTATGTTGACACTGAAAACACTTTCAGAACTGAAAGGATAGTTTCAATGTCTAAACACTTAGGATTAGATCCTGAACAAGTTGTTAAGAACATCATCTACGCTGAGGCTTACACGTCAGACCATCAGATGTTTTTGCTTGACAAAGCTGATGAAGTGATCAAGCAGAACAATGTGAAGCTCATAATCGTTGACTCGTTGACTGCACATTTCAGAAGTGAATACATCGGACGAGAAATGCTTGCCCCAAGACAGCAGAGGCTCAACAAGCACATGCACAAGCTCATCGGCCTAGCAAGAGCCTTCAACGCCGTTGCAGTCGTAACCAACCAGGTTATGGCTAAGCCTGACGTGTTCTTCGGAGACGCTGTTCAACCGATCGGCGGCCACATCGTGGGACACACGAGCCACACACGGGTTTATCTGAGGAGAGCGGCCCACGGTCCTGTACGTATTGCTCGCTTGGTTTCAAGTCCATATCTTCCGGAAGGAGAAGAAATCTTTAAAATAACAGAGAACGGAATAGAGGATGCTTCCGAAGAGGAAAAGAAGCCTCGTGGTCGTTAAGGATGCCTATTCCTTCAGCGCTAGTTACAAGGTATTTTCAGCTTTTAGCTAGTAGACAGTTTACTGAAGCAGAGCGCGAGCTGGAAAGAATAAAAGGGAAGATGCAGAAGACAGATTGGAACCGAGGCTACTTCCGAGCCCTGTACGGCATGTTCCTCTCACGAAGAGCAAACGGCGACTCGTACGCTTTTTTCCCAAAACTGGACCTAGGCGACAAGGCAACACTGCACACGTATAGGCGCGAGTTTCTGGAGCATGTGGGCAACAAGCTTCACGGAGACTTTGACCGAGGGTACTTTTCAGCTTGGGCTGACTGCATGCGAGTGTTCAGCAGACTAAATGTAGCAGATGTTCCTGTTGCAAACGGCAATTCCGCGTCAAAAGAAGGCATTCAGACAGTCAAGGCAGACAAGAGTCAAGCAACGATGGAGAACTATTTCCAAGAAGAGAAAGACTAGGCAGGCGGAGAACCAGCCAAAACTGTATAAAATAGAACCCAGAAGACCAGCCAAGAGAGCAGATAGACACCTATTCCCGTGGTCATGAGTTTCTGTGGTTTTTGAACTTGTGTCACGAATTTGGTTTTGATGATGTAGTAGGAGATCATGTACGTGATTAACGCAAGAGAAATGCTGTTGAAGAACGTGGTTATCCTGAAATCAGAGAT
>CAZHWL010000017.1:9243-13821 GCA_964536035.1 uncultured Candidatus Bathyarchaeia archaeon
TGATTAACGCAAGAGAAATGCTGTTGAAGAACGTGGTTATCCTGAAATCAGAGATGACGTTGGTTATTGATCCTGTCGCCACACCATAAATTGTGCACAGTACAGCGGCAGAGATGCCGAGTGCAAGTCTAAGCCAGTAAACCTTCTCTAAAGGTTTCAACGGTTTCATGATCCTTCAGCCTTTGCAATTTATATTTTGAATATGGATTTAAAGCTGTCTATCGACACTGCATGTCCAAAACAAATCAGTGAAACAATATTCGTAGTAATTCAGGTTGTCTCTTCGTGTTCTTATTTGATGAATTCTGCTTTGACTAGGATCACATCTTGAAGAGGTCTGTCATTGTCATCTGTAGTCACATTTCCAATAGTGTCAACAACATCCATGCCTGATGTGACCCAACCGAAGACAGGATGTTTTTCATTCAGGTAATTGTTGTCTCTGAGGTTAATGAAGAACTGGGTGCTTCCAGTGTTAGGATTTCCTGTGTTAGCCATTGCTATGGTTCCTCTCAGGTTTCCATTGTGAGCCGTAAACTCGTCCGGTATTGCAGGTATGTTTGGATCGCCATACCCCGTTCCTGTCGGGTCGCCTCCTTGAATCATGTATGGAGTGTGATCATCGATCACTCTGTGAAATATGGTGCCGTCGTACGTTCCCTTCTTGACATGGTACTTGAAGTTGCCTGTGGTTATGGGCATGTCGTCATAAAGCTGAAGCGTTATGTTTCCCATGCTGGTTCGTAGCAGAATCTTTCCCGTGTCTAGGAAGAAGTCCTTCGGACCGACAGTGTTCCAGTTGTTGTTTGTGTCATTGCACCACATCTGCCATTGCACGACGTTACCAAAGGTATTGTTCAGCACTCTGCTAACTTCCGAGATGGCGTAAGTTGAGTTTATGAAGAAGTCGAACGGTGTCCACGTATCGTTCTGGAAAACCCCCGTGTTGTTTGATCCGAATATGTATCCGCTCACGTTCGCATTGTCTGTCCACAAGACACTAAAAGTGCACAAGGAACCAGTCCTTGTCGAGCTTGCTATCGCATTGAAATATCTGGGTGCAGCATCAGATCTGTTTATCAGAAAATAGGTTGTCAGCGCCGCGACGACAATTATAACTATGATTATCAACGTTGCGGTTTTGCCCAGAGCGGAATTGGATTTCATAAGCTAAAAGCTATTTTGCGAATATATAAATCTCTTATGGCTCAGAATTAGTCAAGGCTCCACTGAACGACGTGATTTTTTATAGCATACTCCACCTATATTGTCTGCATGTGGTGTAGCTGCGGATGAAGGAGTTTTCAAGTTTTGACGTGGCAGCAGTCGTCCGAGAATTGAAGGAAACCATTCGAGGTTCTCGCGTCAACAACATTTACCAACTAGACAGCAAGACTCTTCTTCTTAAGCTGCATAAAACAGACAAACCTCCTTTCAATCTTATCATGGAAGCTGGCAGAAGACTCCATCTCACCTCATATGAAACAGAGAAACCTGAAACCCCCCCAGCATTCTGTATGGCTTTGAGAAAGTATCTGCGAAACGCGTTGCTAACGAACATTGAGCAGCATGAGTTTGATCGTGTTGTGCTCTTCAGTTTCAAAGTCAAAGAGGGCGTTGCACAGCTTGTTCTGGAGCTTTTCGGCGATGGAAACATTATTCTCGCAAGCGAAGAAGGCAAGATACTGCAAGCGCTCGTCTACAAGCGAATGCGAGACAGAAACATACTGCATAACGAGCTTTTCCAGTTCGCACCACCCAGCGGCAAAAACCCGTTCAAAACAAACGAGAACGAACTGCTGGAAGGATTGAAAAGCTTTGGCAACACAGAAGTCGTTAGAACCGCTGCCCGGTTTCTGGGCATAGGCGGAGTCTACGCTGAAGAGCTTCTGCTTAAGGCTGGAATCGAAAAAACTAGACAATGTAGCACATTGAGTGAAGATGACGTCAGCCGAATCTTTCGCAGTTTGCAGGGTCTGCTTTCACAAGTTGCAGGTGACGTTCTGGACCCGCACATAATCCTAGACAGTTCAGGCGGTTATGTCGATATCGTTCCTTTCAAGTTAAGCCGATACGAAAACGAGGGTTTTAGCTTTCAACGTTATGAAAATTTCAACGAGGCTCTGGACGAATTCTATGCAAGCGTAACGACGATCGAGAAAGCTATAGCCTCAGTAAATATTAGTCAGGTTAAACGTGAAGCCGAAAGACTGAAGCGGATCATTGTAGATCAAGAGAAAACTCTAACTGAGGAAGAAGCAAAAGCAATCATGGAGAAGCAAATAGGCGACGCGATTTACTCGCGTATGAATGATCTTCAAGCTTTAGTGGACAAATTTGTGTCTGGTAAGCAGAAAGGCAAAGCCTGGAATGAGATTGCTACGGAAATAGTCAACGAGAAGAAGAGCAACATCAGTCCCGCCTGTTATTTCGAGTCTCTTGACAGCAAAGGCTCAGGCATTAATCTTTGCGTAGACGATTTGAAATTCGCTCTGAACATGCGTAAGAACCTGTTCGAAAATGCTGCTGACTTTTATGAAAGAAGCAAGAAGGCCAAGCAGAAACTGATTGGAGCCAAAACCGCTCTAGAAGAAACCCGCAAGAAGCTGGCTGAAATTGAAACCAAGATAACCGAAACCGAAGCTCTCGAACAGGCTGGGCCATCTGAAGCTATGAAGAAACTTGCAGCACACAAGGTAAGGCGCAAGGAATGGTTTGAAAAATTCAGGCGTTTCATCTCTTCTGATGGATTTCTGGTTGTCGCAGGCAAGGATGCAACAACAAACGAAGTGTTAGTCAAGAAGTATACTGAGACAGACGATGTGGTCTTTCACGCGGACATCGCTGGCGCCCCATTCGTAGTAGTAAAAGCCCGTGAAAAACAGCCCAGTGAACAAGTTTTACGCGAAGCCGGAGAGTTTGCAGCCGCATTCTCTAGAGGCTGGCGCGAAGGTTTCGGAACTGTTGACGTTTATTGGATCAAGCCTGAACAGCTGAGCAAAAGCGGGCCTTCCGGCGAGTACGTGACTCATGGAGCTTTTGTTGTGAGTGGCAAGCGGAACTGGCTTCGAAACGTAGCACTGAAAGTCGCTGTTGGAGTTGCTCTAACGGACACTGGCGAGATCAAGTTTGCAGGCGGACCTGTTGATTCTGTGAAATCGCACGCAAGTGCGTACGTGGTGATTGGGCCTGGGGACGTGGAAGGAAAAGAGTTGCTTAAATCTGTCTTGAAAGCCTTGGCTCAGAATCTGCCTACCAGTCAACGAGAAAGAGTGCTTAAAGCTTCTGCTGAGGAGATACGAGAGTATATTCCATATGGTGTGGGCAAAATACTGGAAGCTAAATTCTAGATTAAGATTTTGAATTCATAAATGATATCTTGTTTTGAGAACGATCTTAAGGCTCTGACCATAAATGTCGGAAGCTGCTTTTCAGGAACAGGGAACAGTTGAACGGGCGAAATGTGCCAAATGCGGACAGAAACAAGCTACACGTGATGACCAGTTGTGTGACACTTGCCGATTCTTGCAGGCGTTAGACAGCCTTGCCAAAAACAACCAGTGGTAGAGAAAAAGCGTAGCTAAAGCTTTGAACCGATGTGCTCTGGCGATCTGTGCCCGATGATACGTCAGTCTATATAGTGCCAAGTCTTTTTCTCATTGTATCTCTGATCGTGTCAACGCTCACTCTGTCTTCTTCTGCAGTCCGCCTGCGGGCATCTTCCTCTACTTGTGTCTCGCGTGCCTCAGTTTCTTGATTGTATTCCTCTACGTCTTTGTTCGTGCGCTCAATGATCTGGCTTATCCAATCAAGTTTGTCCTCAAGATCGTCCACTGTTGTCGCAAGCCTGAGTTTATCCCCAACTATGAAGAGCTTTCTGTCCCACAAGTGCCTGCTAGACTTCCATTCTTTTTCGAATATGTCCTGCCATATGTGGTTTGGCGTGGAGTCAAGCGGAAGATCAATTATGTACGCGTTATGAAAATAGCGGTCTCTGCTTATGCTGATGGAATCAACGTTAGGAGACGCGAGAAGCCTGACTTTGCTGGCTACCTCTTTCACTCTTCAACCTCAAAATGGCTAATGAACTGTTCAACCTTAAAAGCGCTACGCAAAAAAGAACATAGCTGGCTCACCAACACCTCTTGAGGTACTCATTCCCCCAAAAAGACAATTCGATATTATGAACTGGGCTTTGGCGTTTTTGGCTGTTCCTTGCTCTTTCTCCTCCAGCCGAAATTGCTCGGCTATATTGTCTTAGGAGGTGATCCGGCCGCAGGTTCCCCTACGGCCACCTTGTTACGACTTTTCCCCCCTTACGAGACTTGGATTCGACGCAGCCAAGGAAGACCACGCCTCACCCAAAAGTCGCTCGGGTGGAACGACGGGCGGTGTGTGCAAGGAGCAGGGACGTATTCACCGCGCGCTAATGACACGCGATTACTAGGGATTCCATGTTCACGAGGGCGGGTTACAGCCCTCGATCCCAACTACGGCAGGCTTTCGAGATTGCCTTCCCCTTTCGAGGTCGGAACCCATTGTACCTGCCATTGCAGCTCGCGTGTGGCCCGGGAGATT
>CAZHWL010000018.1:0-13722 GCA_964536035.1 uncultured Candidatus Bathyarchaeia archaeon
AAACCTCTATCTTCTGAGTAATTTAGATAGTAGTGGGACAAAAGAAATTCTGATTTATGTGCACTTCGTGCGCACTATTTGTCCTCTAGTTTGACAACTTTACAACATCTTCGTTCCAAGTGACCCATCAAATCTACGCCGGCTCTGGCTCTTTCTTCTTCCTCTTCAAGATATTTCTGAAATCCTACTTGCTTCACGC
Organism: uncultured Candidatus Bathyarchaeia archaeon; assembly: GCA_964536035.1. Lineage (GTDB taxonomy): Archaea > Thermoproteota > Bathyarchaeia > Bathyarchaeales > Bathycorpusculaceae > JBGPAV01. The sequence continues at coordinate 200 of CAZHWL010000018.1, forward strand.
GACTGTAATTCTCGACAACAAAAGGGTACACATCTCTCTGATATTCAGTGCTTTTACATGATAGATAGTCAGCACATAAAAGACAGCTCTGGAGATCTTTCTTTAAAGCACATTTTCTGTTTTCACAGGGTGCACCTCCACCATTCAGACACATTGGACATTGTGCAATGGAAAACCATTCTAGACCCTTTCTGAACTCGTCAAAACTGAATGATTTCACTACCTCTCTAAGCCACTCATAGCGAGTAGTATCGACAAGCCTCTTCAACTCTCCAGCCATCATCTTTACTCTTCCATTACCATTCGGACATTGGCCGCAAAAAACACCACATATCCCGTAATGATTATTACTGCCACTCATTTCAAACCATCTGTGACTGTTGAGTGAGCTGATGCAAATAAGTGTAGCGTGCACTTCGTACATGACTGTCTATCTCTTTTCAACTTAGTTCTGTTCGACCTCAAAATGGCAAGTCTTTAAGAGTAGCATTGAAGTCTAATACTTTGCAGAGGGTTAAGAAATGCCCAAAGGCAAGAAAGAGAAAGCTATGGATCATAAACACCACATGAAATTGCAGAGAGATAAGGAACTGAAAAGGAAAGAGAGACGGAACGTCGAACTCCCTGAAAAATATGATAAAGGTAAGAAATAGCGCGCGAGAATAGCGCATTAGTCTATATCTCTCTTCAGTCTCTTAGTTCTCTCAAGCCTCTTTGTTAGCGAATCACTACACAACAACATCATTAGTCATTGTTCATGCTATCATTTTTCATGGTAACGATTCAATTTCTAATTTTTAAATTCTAAATAGAGACAAAAGTAGAATTTCCTGTTTTTGGGAATCCGCGAGTGCGTCGAATGCGAAGTTTTAATTAAGCATTTGGCTCTTTGCACCTGAGCGATGCGATGGCAAGCGCATTGCTGCGAATCTGGTTCTTCTTGTTGCTGCTATTGTGTATTACAGGAGTTTTCCAGCAAGCTTGAGAAATGAAGGGGTTACGGGAGAACACAGAAGAATGATGTCTGACTTCGTCATTAGAGAGGCTAAAGGCTTCAATCGAAATTCAAGCACGCCAGTGGTTCTGTGAAGCATCGTAGCGATTTCGGTTCAGCTTCGTTGAACTGTTGGCTGGTGAGTTTATGGATTCGGAAATGCTTTACTCAATTAGTCGCCAGATGACTGCTGCAAGGAGTGCCCCAATGAGAGGAGCTACCCAGAATAGCCAAAGCTGGTTCAGGGCGGTGCCGCCAACTATGAGGGCTGGACCCAAGCTTCTCGCTGGATTAACCGAGGTGCCCGTAATTGGTATGCCTACGAGGTGTATTAGGACCAAACTAAACCCAATTGAAATGCCGGCAAAGCCCTTTGGAGCCTTTTCCGCAGTTGAGCCATGAATCACAAGCAAGAAAATCAATGTCAAGACAACTTCAGCGACGAACGCCGACACCATCGAATACTGTCCAAGAGACCCAGAGCCGTATCCATTCTCGCCCAAACCAACAGTTGCCAGACTGTATCTAGGGCTTCCCAAAGCTATTGAATAAAGCACTATCGCTCCGACGATGGCTCCTATGCATTGCATAACTACGTAGATTAGGGTGTCTTTTGCCTTCATTTTGCCAGCAGCCAGCATCGAAATCGACACTGCTGGGTTAATATGACAACCAGACACTCCGCCGATAGCGTAAGCCATGCCAAGCACTGAAAGACCAAAAGCAAAGGATATTCCAACAGCCCCTATGTAGTTGCCTGCGAAAACCGCGCTTCCACAACCCATGAACACCAAGACAAATGTACCGATCAGCTCTGCGGCGTATTTTTTCACATCCAAGTTGTTCATGTGAATACCTCATGAATTTTCGATCAAATGCTCTTCGCTCTGTTTCTTGGCAATCATTTATATGATTTGCTATTAAAGTTCCATTCGAGAGGGATGGGAACTAATGTATGCACAAAGTTGTGCTAGCTGAATAACCTGCTACAGTCTAGGGCACTTTGTCTCCTTTTCCAGTTCTTGCATAAATTCTCTGATATACCTGCCACGCTTTTCTATCATTTTCTTTCCCTCAGAGCACTTCGTGCACACGTCACATTTGTCTAAGAAACAATGAACCTGTCAGCAATCGCAGATGGTCTATTGATCTCATAGACGTCTACTTCGTCACTAGAAGGTGAGCAATGGTGTATCGTTTCCCAAAAACTCGATGATCCTTCTTGGACTGAACACTGTAAAGGTTGCACGGCGCAAACTTTTGCCGATTCTTGGAATGAGCCCTGCAGCATCCGTTCCAAGCTTGCACACTATTGCGTTTTCAAACAATCCGAGAGACTCAACAGCCACAATGTCGCGCGTGCACTCATTCACATTCAACGCCCACTCAACACTCTGAAAAGAGGTGCCCAAAACTATCAATCTGTCAAGCAACGAGCGCGTCCAACTTCTGTATTGATTAAGCTGTTTCTCAGCCAACGAAGCCTCCACTTGGCCCTCTTCGCTGTCTATTCTTAGAATCTTCACGTTCAATGGGAGATTCTTGCAGAAACCGAAGATGTCGATGATTTTTCCAAGCGGAACCTTGCGTCCATCGACAAGTTGAGCCTGCAAATCATGCAACGGAACAGTGGCGTCAACGATCTCGGGAGAGTGAATTCCAACGTCTACGGAAACGACGTTTCTGTTCTTGTCCAACGCTGATATTAAGCCCTTCACTGTTGAAAATTCTTCGAGTGCGTGCAATTCAATAAGACACAGTCCAATATCTTTTTCCAGAAGGTTCATGGCGATTTTTTCGTCTTCACCTGAAACGTCAATTCGTGCCCATCCGCGAGAGGTCGTCTCAACAAGTCTAACGTTGGCGTTCAAGTCTCCGAGGGCGTTCCTCAGAGCTTCATCTAGCACTTTCTTTTGAAAGCCACTATGAGCTTTAGCGAGTAATGTTATGGTAGGCATTCGCAATCGCCAATTAGGGAAATCATTTCTTCGTGAAGCTTCCTCACTCTCTCAACTACTGAAGGCGGCAGTTCCTGAGAAAAGTTCTCTAGCGTTTTTTCGATTGGGATGCGTCTTGAGCCCGCGATCAGCTTGTCTGCATATGAGACGATTTTTTCTTCAAGTGTTTGTGGAATGTACGTGTCTTTGGGCCATCCGAGTTTTTTTGCTTCTCTGCTGGTTATTCCGCCGCCAACGTGTCGCTTGATGATTGCGATTACTGGGTCTGGAATGTTAAGTGACGTTGCTATTTTTGCGCCGATTAGGGCGTGGTGGACGCTGTGGGTTTTAGATCTGCCTATGTCATGCAAGAGCGCTCCCGCTTGCACAAGTTCTACGTCAACGTCTAATCCTTTTTCGTGGCATGCTTCCGCGATTTCTGTGGCCAGATCCGCTACTGCTTCGCAGTGTTTCACTACGTTTCCTGCGCAGCCGCTTTGCTTGAGAAACTGTATCGCCTGTTCTCTCGACGGAAGCCTATCACTCACCAAGCTCCTTCCTTAACTGGTCGACTCTCTTCGACAGTGCTTTAAGCATTCTTTCATTAGCGTAATGCCTCAACGGTTTACCGCAAGTCGGACATTTGAAAACCAGTTCTATCGCATCCTCAAACGGAATCCGCTTACATCCGGGCGTGTAACAATAATAGAAATCATGGTTCTTCTCGTACGCCAGCCTCACGTCAAGCTTCTCAAACACCTGACGTTTCTGACTGACTATGAAGCCTTCAAGCTGGTCTGGCTGAAGCCTCCAATGGAATATGAACCACCCCGTCTTCGGATCACGCGTCCTTCTCAAGCCCACCAAAGAATGATCATAAAGCTTGTACAGAATCTTGCGAACAGAGTTCAGCCTTATGCTTGTCTTGTTAGCGATTTCGTCGTCCGTTATTTCTCCCGAACCTTTCAGAATGTCAAGTAATGTAACAGCATCATCTTCTCCTAAAGCTCGTGCAACCTTGACCAGCGTTGCGCCATCAACATTCGATAACATGATGATCCTTTTGCTTCTACTACGTACCACGGTTCTCTATAATATATATTTCTGAACATTAATTTAAATTTCGTTCTCCGCTCTGAATCAGAACTTTCCGTTTTCCACGATTTTCTTTCCCCTCTTCTGAGGAATGATTTTAAGCTTGGCATCATCAAAGCTTCGCCTCAATGTTTTTCCTTCAAAGAAGCGATCCAAGAAAACAGCCAAGCTCGCACACTCGGAGTGAGGCTGATTACCTACAGCCACATTATAATCCGAAACATCTGCCGAATAGAACTCCTTCGGAACTTTCTGGCTTCCCACAAGAACCAGCACGTTTCTGTTTGAACTCTTGATCCTCTCAAGAACGTTACTTGTTTCAACGTTCTCTCCGTAGACAGTCAAATGCACTACGGTGCCGCCACCTGCTTTCCAATCTCTGACGGCTTTTTTCCAAGGCGTTCCCATTTCAAAAAAGAATGAGCCACCCCAACTCTCTGTCACCTTGTCAACAGTTTTCTTGATCTCCGCATCCTCAATATCGGAAAGTATGAGGCCGTCCGCTCCCAAGGCTCGAGCAGCCAACGCAACATGCGTTGTTAATCTCGCGTCTCTCTGAGGCCTGTGTCCCCATCTCAAGACAACGGTTTTCGGCACACAGTCCGCCTTCCTAACACTTCACGAATTTTCCATTAAATCGCTCGACGCGGTTTCTAACTTTCTCTGCAACGGACGGGCTGGCTTCAAACACTATTTCCGCCAAGTTTTCCATGTACTTCACGTCTTTAACGTCAGCGTCTTTGAAAAGCGATGAGATAAAGGACATTGCCTCATTTGACAGCGGAATGGTAAATGAAGCTCGCACATAGTTTCCCAGTATCTTGAGACTCTCTCTTTTCAGTTGATCAAGATTGACTTTCCGTAAAGCAGACACTAGCACTGGGTTCGGCGCCTTTTCTCTTAAACTATCAAGTTTTTGCTGGATCTCTGTTTCAGACATCAAATCGATCTTGTTGAGAACCGTTATGACTGGAACGCCTGAAGCCTCAATACGATCTATTGTCTCTAAACACACTGCAAGTTTCTTCTCAATCACATCTGACGGTTCGCTTGCGTCAACCACGAGCAAAATAAGATCTGAATAAATCGTTTCTTCCAGAGTGGAGTGAAAAGCCTCAATCAACGTCAAAGGCAAGCGATCTATGAAACCAACGGTGTCTGTCAGCAAAAACTTCTTTCTGAAAAATTCCACAAGCCTAGTTGTGGTCGACAGCGTCGTAAACAAAGTCGTATTGACAGTTACTTGCTCTTCCGTAAGCGCGTTGAAAAGCGAACTCTTACCTGCGTGCGTGTACCCTGCGAGAGAAATGGATGGAAAACCTAGTTCAGCTCTTCTCTGACGGTGTAGGACACGTTTGCCCCGTATCTTCTTCAGCTTCCGGCGAATAGCATGAACTTCCCTCTTCACACTCTCATAGTACACGTCCACTTCATAGGAGCCAAGACCCATGAAGCCCGGCTGCTCTCCTTTTTTTGTCAGTCTGATTTTTTCTTTCGCACGGGACAGGTCTCGTTGTAATTTGGCAAGTTCAATTTGCATTTGGGCTTCGGTCGTTGTAGCTCTTTTTGTGAAAATCTCCAGAATTAGTTCAAACCTGTCTATGATCTCGACATGCGTGGCCTTGGCCAGATTGTAGGCTTGCAACGGGCTCAAGGGGTTGTCGAAAATGACTTTTTTTGCCTCTTTTTCTTTAACTAGCTGCGCGAGTTCTTCTACTTTGCCTGGTCCTATCTGGTATCGTGCATCTCCAGGTCTAGTCTGGTCCATCTTGCCGACGACGGCGTATCCCGCTGACTCTGCAAGTCTTTTGAGTTCGTCCAAACTCGACGGTTCAAAATTTCTTCGGCGCTGCACTATTATTGCTTTCGTTCGGTCGTGTCCTCCTTGCCTTTCTTGTCCTTTTTGCCCAGATGTATCAAGTCGCCCAATGTGAGTTCACGATTCAGGGGTTTAACCATCTTTGAAGGAGGCACTTTGATCTTCTCCTCAGAAGCTGGAACTATAAGTTTGATCTTGAGAATATGCTCTAACTTTGTGGCAAGCATGTTGTTCGGCGTCATCTTCTTGGTTTCGATTTTCCTCAGGACTGAGACTTTCTCATTCATCTTCTTACCTAGATCTTCATGCGAGAGCCCCAGTTTTTCCCTAGCCTGCCTTATAACCGCGTCATAGCCTTCCACAAGTTCCACTGTTGTTCCAGCCGGCGCCCTTGGCAGCTTCCTTGTCTGAACCAAAAGGGATGGCTTCGGTCCCTTGGGTTTGACCACCGTTTTTGGTTTAGGTTCGTCTTCCCAAGTAAGCTTACCATGCTTGGAACAGTTGTCACAAACCGTCAGCTTAGCGCCTTCAATTACGACTTTGTAGGGGTTACCATAGATTTTGCGCCCACAGGCTTCGCATCGCAAGTTTTGGCACGCACCTGAACAGTTTTTATTATTGTGCTTGTGTTTATAGTTGTCGAAAGAAGCCTCTCATTCAGAAAGGTGCAGAAGCTTGGAAAACGATCTCACAAAAATCAGAAGCGTTGCAGACTACCAATTCGGAAAAGGCGTCGGCAGAAGCCTGTTCCCGGAAAACGTGAAAATCAGCTACTCCCGAAACACTGGACGCATACGATACGTTCACTTGGAAGGAAAAAGATTGGCAACGTTGCGCCCAACAGACGGTCTGTTCTCTCTCAGCATAAAAGGCGCCAAACGAATGTTGGAAGGCTCAGACAATGTGAAATACGTTGTGAAGGTTAGAGACGACGTTGCAGAGTTCATCGCTGAAGGCGGAGATGTCTTCGCGGTTCACGTTGTAGAAGTGGACGAAGCGGTTCGCTCCAAAGACGAAGTTGTTGTAACTGACGAGAAGAGAAACGTGTTGGCGGTTGGTCGTGCGGCTCTGTCAGGCGGAGAAATGCGGGCTTTCAAACGTGGAGTGGCCGTGAAAACTCGACGCGGAAATGTGGGTGAAGGTTAAGTATAAAAAAGGTCTAGCATTCTATTATGGCTTGAAGGAAGGTTGACATATGCGTGGACGCGTGAACCCTCGTGAAGCAAAACGGATGATGCAGCGCATGGGCTTAAACATGAACGTCGTCGAGGATGTTCAAGAAGTCGTGATCAAGACAGGCAGCAAGCAGATCGTGATATCCGAACCCGAAGTTTCCATAATTGAAGCTCAAGGACAGAAAATGTTCCAGATAGCAGGCGGACAAGTAACGGAAAAGGCCGCTGAACGCAAAACAGGCCCAACAGTCGGTGAAGAAGACGTGAGACTGGTGGCAGATCAAACAGGAAAAAGCTTGGAAGAAGCTAGAAAGGCATTGGAAGAAAGCGGTGGAGACTTGGCTAAAGCCATATTGTTGCTTCAATCATAACATTGTCCTTTTGGCATGTGCTTTTTCAACACTATGGCAACGCAATGCTTCTGCAATTATGTTCCAAGACACTGGATAAGCTTCGCTTTGAGCAAGACATGCAGCAAATCATGGTTCAGTCGAATTTAAGTAAACGTCGCTCAATATGTCATCGGAGGCCACCCATAAGTGTTCGACATCGTCTCAGTTGGACATTTCAGCATCGATTCCATATTTCTTCCAGACAGACGAACGCCCTTCGTTGTTCTGGGTGGCTCCACGGCTTACGTGTCACTTGCAGCTCGTCGTCTGGAATCAAGAGTAGCTGCGATATCAAAGGTGGGTGGCGATTTTCCTGAAGCCTACCGCTGGTGGCTGGATCAAGAAGGCGTTGATCTCTCTGGGCTGAAGAAAGTTGAAACCGCATCTACCACACGCTTTGAGCTCAAATACAGCACAGATCTGTCCGAGCGAACCCTCCATCTGAAGAGCAAAGCACCACCGATTGATGCTGACGATTTGCCAAATCCTTTGAAGGCTTTCGCCATTCACGTTGCCCCCATTGCAGGCGAAGTAACATATGAGATTGTTGAAAAGCTGAAGAATCATGCTGATGTCCTGTCTCTTGATCCGCAGGGGCTTGTGCGACGTTTTGACGAGAGCGGCAACATTTCACTGGGTTCGCTTGCTGACAGCCGCATATTGGACTTGATAAACGTATACAAGTCATCGCAAAGCGAAATACAGGCCGTCACAGGCCAAACGGATTTGGTCTCAGCAGTAGAGTCAGTTCACAATCATGGTGTAAAAATAGTCATAGTCACTCTAGGGTCAAAAGGAGCTTTATTGTCTGTTGAGGGAACACGCTACGACGTTCCAGCATGCGCGCCCGCCAAGCTTGTTGACCCGACAGGAGCAGGAGACGCGCTTATCAGCGGTTTCCTATCCGAGTATGTTAACGGTGAAAACATCCTTCGCTGCGCATGCGTCGGCGCGGCAACAGCCTCGTTTGTGGTTGAAGGAATCGGACCCACATTCTTCGGAGACAAGACGCAAGTTTATCAGAGAGCACGCGAACTCTACGAAAAAGGAATTAAGCAATGATGCCTATTGTATTGCGTTAAATCTTGATCATGTGAGGAATCGGTTTGGGACGAATCGACAAAGGCGTGAAATGCAGCGTGTCCGGCTGCAGTAACGAAGCTGCGCGTTCAATATCAGCTGACAAAGTTAAGACTGCAGGTTTGAAAGTTGGAAACGAGAAACGGGCTTACCTGTGTAAAGAGCATTACAAGGATTTCAAGAAGAAGACAAAGAAAGACAAGCAGCTGGAAAAAATGCGCTTCAAACCATAAGAGGATGGCATTCTATGCGAATCTTGCAGCTGCATGCTGATTTTATCGAGTATAAGCCAGTTCAGAAAGAAATACCGATTGCTGAAGAAGCAGAAAAGAAGCCTGTCCGTCTAGAAGAGCTTGTCGTATTGTTCACGGCAGTTGAAGAAGGCGACGACAAAGCGTCAGCCCAAAAGGCCATCGACGAAGTGAAAGCGTTCCTCGAAAAGCTGAAGGTAAACCGCATCCTCATCTACCCCTATGCTCACCTGAGCAGCAACTTGGCCAAACCCACGGAAGCCTTGAAAATAGTCAAAGCTATGGAAACGCACGCTAAGGAGAGAGAGATAGAAACCTTCCGGGCACCGTTCGGTTGGAACAAGCAATTCACAATCTCAATAAAAGGACACCCGCTCGCAGAACAGTCGCGTCAAATAGGCGCTATAGGAAAAGTAGTCGAAAAAGCTGTTGTGCAGAAAGAGGAAGAGCAGGTTTCTGAAGCCGCCAAGGCCGAGGAGAAGCTTGAGTCTTTCTGGTTCATTCTTGAGCCAGACGGGAAAATGACGCCTGTCAAAGACTTCAACTTCAAAAACCATGAGAACCTTGAGAAATTCTCCAAGTACGAAATATCAAAGGTCAGAGCCAGCCAGCAGATGCCCCCACACGTACCCTTAATGAAGAGACTGGAAATAGCTGACTACGAAATGGGAAGTGACCCCGGTAACATACGCTGGTATCCCAAGGGTCGATTGATCAAATCCTTGTTGGAATTGTTCGTTACTGCAAAGATGAGCGAATATGGCGCAATGGAAGTAGAAACACCAGTAATGTACGACTTCAACCACCCCAGTTTGGCCGATTATCTAAACCGGTTTCCTGCGAGACAGTATTTGCTGAAGTCAGAAGACAAAGAACTGTTCCTGCGCTTTGCCGCATGCTTCGGCCAGTTCCTCATGGTTCATGACGCACAGTTTTCGTACAAGCACATGCCCATGAAGGTTTACGAGCTGACTCGCTACAGTTTTAGACGAGAGAAAAGCGGCGAAGTCGTCGGATTGAGACGGCTCAGAGCTTTCAGCATGCCTGACTGCCACGCCTTCTGCACGGATCTTGAGCAAGCTAAGAAGGAATATGTGACAAGGTTCAAGCTATGCATACAGATTCTCGAAGAAATAGGCTTATCCAAGGATGATTATGAAGTGGCTATACGTTTCACGAAGGAATTTCACGAACAAAATGAGACATTCATTAGTTCCCTAGCCAAAACATTCGAAAAACCTGTTTTAGTGGAAAAGTGGTCTCAGCCTTTCTTCTATTACAGGCTCAAGTGGGATTTCAACTTTGTTGACAATCAGAACAAGGCGGCTGCTCTTTCAACAGACCAGATAGACGTTGAGAACGCTAAACGATATGACATAAACTATGTTGATGAGAAAGGCGAGAAACATCACCCACTGATTCTGCACTGTTCTCCTAGCGGCGCAATCGAGAGAGACGTTTATGCTCTTCTTGAAAAGGCGTACAAGGACCAGCAGAAGGGCAAATCGCCTATGTTGCCCATGTGGCTTTCACCGACGCAAATACGGTTGATACCGATATCAGACAAATTCGTAGAAGACGTTGAAAAAATGGCTGAAAAAATAGAAGCACATCACATACGTGTGGACATTGACGACCGTCAGATGACATTGCAAAAGAGAGTCAGAGAAGCAGAAATGGAATGGGTTCCCTGCGTTATTGTTGTCGGCGAAAGAGAAATCGAATCAGGCATCCTCCCAATAAGAGACAGGAAGACTGGCGAAAGACACAACATGAAACTCGAAGAAATCATAAAAGAAGTCGAAGAAGCCATGAGAGACAAACCATACAAGCCGCTTCCGTTGCCGAAGCACCTGTCAAAAAGACCGCAATTCTACGGCTAACCATGGCAGCGAATAGCTTTTCTTTGCAAAAACTATATCAGACCTCAACATGATAAGCTAACTTCTCCAACCGAGGGGAGTCATGTTGGAAAGAGAACTACTTGTTTACATAGATGGGCAATACTATCCGAAATCGCAAGCGAAAGTTTCAGTTTTCGATCACGGTCTTCTGTATGGAGACGGCGTGTTTGAGGGAATTCGTGCATACAGTGGTTCAGTGTTCAAGCTGAAGGAGCATGTTGACAGACTTTACCGTTCAGCGCACATGCTAATGCTCGAAATTCCAATAACGAAAGAGCAGATGATTCAGGCGGTTGTGGAAACGCTTCGTAGAAACAACTTGCGCGACTCGTACATCCGCTTGATTATCACAAGAGGCGTCGGCGACTTAGGACTGAACCCCCGAAAATGTCCAAAGCCCACAATAATAGTCATAACAGACACGATCTTGTTGCACAAGAGAGAAGCCAAGGAAGACGGGGTAACAGCGATGCTTTCATGGGTTAAAAGAGACCCAGTGGACGCAACATCACATGAGATAAAATCACTCAATTACCTCAACAGCATACTTGCAAAGATTGAGGCTAACATTGCAGGCGTTGACGAGGCCATATGTTTGGACAAGAATGGTTGCGTATGTGAAGGCGTAGCGGAAAACATATTCATATTGAAGAAGGACAAGATATTCACTCCGCCAAGCTATACCGGCGCGTTGCCAGGAATAACAGCAGAAGAAGTCATGAAGTTAGCACAAAGGCTAGGCTATGAAGTCAAGGAGAAAAACATCACGCCTTTCGAGTTGTTCAACGCTGAAGAGGTCTTCTTCACAGGGACAGCGGCAGAGGTCGTGCCAGTGAGAGAGATAAACAAACGCACTATAAACAGTGGAAAACCCGGATCAGTTACAAAAAGGCTGATGGAAGAGTTCGCGAAGCTGGTCGTTGACCCAAGTCAAGGCGTACCTATCTTCGAATAAGCAGGGTCTTTGTAGAAACTGTTGCATTCAGTCTCTTATTTACTGTTTTTCATGAAGCCTTCTATTGCGTCTAATGCCTGTCTGAGCGTCTCTATTGGTGGAAGGATCACTCCTCGCACGTGTCCAGCGCCGTAGACTGGGTCAAATCCTGAACCATGAACGAAGAGTACACCTGTCTCCTTCAGAAGTTGCAGTGCGAACTCCATGTCAGTCTTCCATCTGGATCCTACTGAATGGATTTTTGGAAAGACATAGAACGCTGCTTCTGGTTTTGCGCAGCTTATTCCTTCAATCTCGTTCAGTCTTTTCCAAGCGTAGTCTCTTCTTTCTTTGAGTTTTCTGACAGTTTCCTTTACGTGATCCTGTGGGCCGTTCAGGGCGGCTACTCCTGCTTTCTGAACTGGGGTGTTTGCGCAAAGTCTTATTCTTGCTTCTTTCTCAATTCCCTGCTTCACTTCTTGTAGCTCGTTGTTTTTGCTGCAGAAGTACACGTAGCCCAGTCTCCAGCCTGTCATGAGATAGGCTTTTGAGAATCCGTTAAGTCCGATTACCGGAACATCCTTTGCCAAATAAGCCGTGCTGACAAGCTTCTTCTCAAATACTATCTGATCATAAATCTCGTCGGATAGCAATGGGAGGTCATGTTCGCCTGCTATGTCTATTATTTCTTTCACAACTTTTTCTTCATAAAGAGCGCCGCACGGGTTGTTTGGGTTTATGACAACGATTCCTTTTGTCTTCTCTGTAATCTTCTTTCTCAGATCATCAACGTTTGGTTGCCAACCGTTTTCTTCGACAGTTTCATAGGTGACTGGTTTTCCGCCGAAGAATTTGGCGTATGAGATGTAAGGCGGATAAGTGGGGCCGGGGAGAAGAATTTCGTCGCCTGCATCTATGAGCGCGGCCATGACCATTTGGATGCCTTCAGAGATGCCTTCTGTGACGATTATGTCTTCTGTTGAGATGTCTACTCTGTTGATTCTTTTTTCTTTCTGGCTTATGGCTTCTCTGAGTTCTGGCAATCCTTCTGAAGGTGAATAAAAGTTCACGTTTTCTTCAACAGCCTTCGTCAGAGCCTGTTTTATGTGTGGCGGCGTCTGAAAGTCGAATGCTACTGGGTCGCCTATGTTGAGATAATAAATTTTCTTTCCTGTCTTGGCTAACTGTTTTGCGTGTACGAGAACGTCGCGGATAGCATATTCAATCGTGCTTACTCTTTCAGTGACCTTAATCTTCGTCAAGCTTGAACCCTCACGGGAATGAAGGCTTTTGCGGCTTGGAGAAATAAAGGTTATGGAGGAGGCAAGGGAATATTGAACGTTCTAGAGGCGGTGAGGCCATCTGCTGTTTGCACCGTTATCGTGACATCCTCGCCTGGATACGGCGTCCAGTTCCATATGCAAGCCATCGTGACGCTTGAGCCTGCGGGTAAAGCGTAGCCTGTCGGTGCGAATTGTGGGTTGCTGATTGTTCCGTCAATTGAGTCTGTCTTGTTTTCTGTCTTGAAGAGAATCTGCGTTATTGTCACTTCTCGTGTCGAGAATGCTGAATTTAGGATTGTGATGTTGACGTACTTGAAGCCTTCTGGCGTTGTGCCAAAAACGATGGCGTCTGATACTTGCAGGTCAACAGATGGAAGTATGGTGCTGTTTGCTTGCAGTAGGCCGTCTGCGATGTAGACGGTGACTGTCGCGGTGGTTCCTTTCAAGCTGGTCCAGTCAAAAGTGCAGTTAAACTGCATTGTCTCTCCAACAGGTATGATCTGAGGCTGGAAGCCTGTCTCATTATCATTGAGATTGATTTGCGTTACATTGGTGCTATTGGTTGAGCTTGGCATGTTTGTGACGTTTACGAGGAAGAATCCTGAGGCTGTCACGTTGAAATCAACTGCCGCTATCTTGAAGATTACTGGTGACGGTGT
>CAZHWL010000019.1:0-9939 GCA_964536035.1 uncultured Candidatus Bathyarchaeia archaeon
AGAAAGCTTGAAGGTGTCAACTGCAAAAATAGCGACATAAAGCAGTGAGCCGATGCTGTAGAAGCCTTGGCAAAAATAAAAGACACCTTCAACGAGAGGATACCAGGGACGCCAAACTTCCTTCCAACCTTCATACGCTGTCATAAGGTTGCCAACCCAAATGGGAAAACTGTCCTTTTAATAGGTAAGTTAACATTATGAAGTCTAATATTTCATTTGCGCTGAGAACACGGAAAAGAACAGTGTAGATATTCCCCTTCGGAATATTTGTCTGGCATCATATAATCACAGAGCTTTGTTATTGTTCGGTCAGTTAGAGTTTGAGTGAATAGTTATTCTTAATATTCTGTCAGTGCTTTCTGTTTCCACTCTTCTTCGTCGAGTTTCTCCCATTCGTCTTTTTTCACGAAGCCGCCAACTTGTTCCTTAATTTTTTTCGCTAGTTTGGGCCCTATTGCTGGAAGATTGGTCAGGTTTTCAAGTGGTGCATGTTTGATGTCTTCTATTGTTTTGTATCCTGCGTTAAATATTATGCGCCCTCGAACTCTGCCTACTCCTTCAAGCTTCACCAGCGGCAGCAGTTCTTTTTTGACGCCTTTCTCCACTCTTGTTTCAAGCTCGTGAATTAATGGCAACGTCTCTTTTTCTCCGAAAAGCATTGCTAGCTCGTGTGTTGCATGAAGAAGCCACTTCGCATTCTCAATCGTCCTGTACAGATCGCCTGGTTGAACTCTGAACTTCTCAATAAGCTGATCTTCGCTCACCTCTTCAACCCAAGCTTGCAGAGTCATCGCCGTCTTCACCTCACCCAAAAACCCTTCATAGGCGATTCTATCTTCCCACTCATCTGGAAGATCTGCCAGAAACTCGTCTTTATGTTGCTCCATGAAAAGAGCAACTTCATCAATCTCATGTGCGTAAGGTCTCAAAACTGGGCCCATGTCAGGCGTGTGAGCAATCGCGTGCAGAAAACTCAGATCAGTGAAGCAAGCAGGCTTACGTTTAGTAAGAGAGTCGCGGATGATCACGGCTGAAACAGGATCAATGTAAAGGTCGCTCACTCTCTTGCCGAATCTTGTGGCGTTCACGTCGTTGCCGAAAACCTCAATCATGTCCTCATCATAAAGATACTTCAGAATCTTCGCAATCAAACCCTTAATCGCATCCGTATCATACTGGTGTGCATAGAACGTTCTGCCGAAAAACTCGTAAAGCCCATGTTCTGAGTGAGCAAAATCCGCCGCTATCGTTGCTAGCACATGTGACCGCATAATCCTCTCTACGGCAAGCCGAGACCAGATACGTTCTGGACGCGCCAAGACATAGCTCTCTAGAAGGTAGTCAGCCTCATCAGATGTCTTCGCCAGCAAAACAGCTTCACCACACTTGTCATACTTCGGCCTGCCCGCCCTTCCAGCCATCTGCTTGTACTCCAAAACGCTGATAGGATAATACCCATAACCCGCCTCAAACCGCCTATAATCCTGAACAATAACAGTTCTCGCCGGCAAATTTACTCCAAAAGCCAAAGTAGGCGTAGCCGTCAAGACCTTGATTCTCCCCGCTCTGAACCCGTCCTCGATTATTCTACGGTGTCCGCCGCCTAACCCAGCATGGTGAAAGGCCGTTCCAAGCTTAACAAGCTCGGCAAGAGACTCGCTTATCCTCGTTCTCTCACCAGCCGCCAGAATCCTGTCTGCCTCATGTTCCAACGAACGCTTCGCAGGCACAGAAAGCACCGCCTCCACCTCACCTGCAAACTTCTTCGCCAAAGACACCGCGCTCTTCCGAGTTGACGCAAAAACCAAAGTTTGTCCACCAGACTTTATCGTGCTCAGCGCCAAATTGATGGCTGAATCTTTTGTTCTCTTCTCAATCTTGCGTGCGTCGCCATCCTTGTACTGTATCTCGTCATGCAAGAGCACTCCTTCCTTCAGCGCAACTGGCCGCCACTCTGTCGTAACATGTTCAGCCTTCAACCATGAAGCGATCTCGTCCACGTTGTTTATCGTGGCGCTGAGGGCAAGAATCTGTATTTCCGGGTTCACCTGCATCAGCCTCGCCAAGACAACTTCCAACGTGGGTCCCCGTTTTGCATCGTTCAGCAAATGCACTTCGTCAGCAATCACCAGCGAAATCTCGTCCATCCACTTCGTCCGGTGACGCAGAAGCGAATCAGCCTTTTCATTAGTCGTAATGATAACATCGTATCTTTCCAGCCAGGAATCTGTGTTGTCAAAATCACCTGTGCTTATGCCCACTCTAACGCGTTGACCGCCAGATTTTGCCAGAACCGTGTACTTCCTGAACTCATCGAACTTTTCGTTCGCCAAAGCCCTCAACGGAGTAAGATAGATGATTTTCCCGCCTTCTTCCAGAACATGCTTAAGCGCGCACAGTTCCGCAACCAGAGTCTTCCCTGAAGCTGTCGGGCTCGCTAAAACGAGATTTCTTCCCTCAAGCACTCCAGCTTTCACTGCTTCCTCCTGCGGCGGATAAAGCTCAGCAATCCCAGACTTGACTATTATCTCCTTGACAGAATCTGGAATTGACAAATCCGCTATCTTCACTGAAATGCGCCTATCTCCCAATCCACAGAAACAGTTACGACAATAACAACTTAAAACGTTACGCATGCAGAAACTTCCGTTTCTTAGGTTACGTTTTTCTATAAGATTCAGGATACTAAATGCTCAAGAAGAATGTTCTCACAAAGGATCGGTTTAAGCTTGATTGAAAATGTCAAGGAACTGCTCAAGGCGCATGAAGGCTTGACGCGAGAAGTCTATTTGGACAACGAAAACTCCAGCATCACGCCCAAAGAAGTCATAGACGCTATGCTCCCCTACTACAGCCAACGTGCCTACGGGAATCCAACATTAACACATAAGCCGGGCTGGGAAGCTTTCGAGACGATTATGGAGTCAGCCCAGAAAATGGCTGCTTTTCTGGAATGCAAAACGCTTGAAGAGGTAAACTTCGTACCAGGGGAAACAGAAGCCAACAACCTAGCACTACTAGGCGCAACGCTTTCAATGAAGGACAAAGGCAGGAAAATCATAATCTCAGAAATCGAGCCAATAAGCGTCCTGCAAGTCATAGAGATGCTTCAGAAAAGAGACTTTACAGTCACCAAGATACCTGTTGACGATGAAGGCTTCATAAACCTCGAGAAACTAGAAGCCGCAATAGACGGTGAAACAGTGCTTGTTAGCCTCGCTACAGTGAACAACGAAATCGGAACAATCGAGCCAATTAAAGAAGCACTGGAGATCGTTAAAGACAAAAACCCCCATACGCTTTTCCACACTGACGCATCAGACGCCTTTGGCAAAATCCCATTCAGCTTACAAGACCTAAACGTAGATTTGGCAACAATAAGCAGCTACAAAATCCAAGGACCAAGAGGAATCGGCGTCCTCTACATAAAAGAAGGAATAAACGTGGAAAAAATACTGGAGGGCCAAATAGGGACACAGCGGCTCTGGCCAGGAGTAGAAAACACGCCTGCAATTGTCGGCTTCACAAAAGCGTCTGAACTCGCCTTCGAAAACTTCAACGAGAACACTCAGCACATGCGAAGACTCCGCGACAAACTCATTGACGTTATAACAGAAGAAATGCCTGAGGTCAAGCTTAACGGGCCGAAAGGCGATAAAAGAGCTCCAGACAACGTCAACATAAGCTTTCTGAGATGCGAAGGCGAAGCTCTCACGATAGAACTGAGTTTGAAGGGCGTTTATGTTTCAAGCGGAAGCGCCTGCACCAGAAGACTGTTACAGCCAAGTCATGTTCTCGTCGCTTTGGGAAGATATTTTGACGAAGCTCATGGTAGTATACTTATGAAAGTCACGCGCTACAATACCGAAGAAGACATAAACTACGTCCTAGAAGTTATTCCAAAAGCCGTGGAAAGAATAAGAGGAATCACAGGCTCTACAGGAGCAGAATAAGCATGTCACGCATGCCTTTGCCATACAATCCTAAAGTGCTCGAACTCTTCAAAAACCCCAAAAATCTGGGAAAAATGGAAGATGCCACTGTCGTGGCTATAGCTGGCAATCCCCTGTGCGGAGATATGATAACCTTCTACCTGAAAATCAACGATAAAGACATTATCGAGAAGGCATCATTCGAAAGCTATGGTTGCGCTGCGAACATCGCAACCTCCAGTATAGTCACAGAAATGGTCAAAGGGAAAAGCTTGGAAGAAGCATGGAAAATCACTTGGAAAAGCGTAGCCGAAGCGGTAGGTGGTTTGCCAAGTGTCAAGTTCCACTGCGGCATACTTGCAGTTGGAGCGCTCAAAAGAGCCATACGAAAATACTTCACCAGCAAAAACGTGTCACCTGACTGGTTACAGAAAGAGCTCAGCCATGAAGAAAAACAAGCCTTGGAAGAAGAAGAGCTTGCGAAAGTTCTCTCCAAAAGAATGAAGCCGGAAGAGAAACAATGTTAGACCCATACAAAATTCGCCTAGACTTTCCAATTTTGAACCGCAAAGTGAACGAACACCCGCTTATTTATTTTGACAACGCAGCAACTTCACAGAAGCCAAAACAAGTGATCGAGGCTGTCAAGGATTTCTACGAAAATCATAACGCGAATGTCCATCGAGCAGTTCATACGCTTTCGCAGGAAGCCTCAGAACTGTATGAGAAGGCTCATGAGGAAGTTGCCCAATTCATCAACGCCAAAGGTATGGAAGAAACAGTTTTTGTCAGAGGCACAACAGAGGCAATAAACCTCGTCGCCTATTCCTGGGGTTTCCACAACCTCGGAAAACAAGATGAAATAGCAATCTCGTTAATGGAACACCACAGCAACATTGTTCCATGGGAAATCATGTCCAAAATCAAGGGTTTCAAAATCAAATATGCGGAAGTAAACAGGGACGGAACCCTT
Organism: uncultured Candidatus Bathyarchaeia archaeon; assembly: GCA_964536035.1. Taxonomy (GTDB): domain Archaea; phylum Thermoproteota; class Bathyarchaeia; order Bathyarchaeales; family Bathycorpusculaceae; genus JBGPAV01. The sequence goes on from CAZHWL010000019.1 coordinate 4,906, forward strand.
AACTACGAATCGTTTGAAAATCTTGTGACTAGCCGCACAAAACTGGTTTGCATGTCACATGTCTCGAACATCACAGGCGTAGTCAACGACATACAAAGAATCTCCAAGAGTGCACATCAGAATGGCGCTTTGTTGATTGTTGACGCTGCCCAATCAGTGCCCCACATGCCTGTGGACGTCAAGAAACTGGATGTAGATTTTCTTGCTTTCTCAGGCCACAAAATGCTGTCTCCAACCGGAATAGGCGTCTTGTACGGCAAACGCGAGCTTCTTGAAGACATGGAACCGTTTCAGGGCGGAGGCGACATGATCAAAGAAGTTGACTACAGCTCTCGGACGAAGAGGTGCTCCATACGCTGGAACAGTCTACCTTGGAAGTTCGAAGCTGGTACACCACACATAAGCGGCGGCGTAGGTCTGATGGAAGCTGTACGCTACTTGAAACAGTTAGGCATGAAGAATGTCGCAGCTCACGAGGAAATGCTGACGAAATACGCTATGCGACACATGAAAGATTGTGGAGAGAAAGTGGAGATTTATGGTCCGAAAGACGCTTCAATCAAATGCGGCATAATACCGTTTGGTGTAGACGGTTTAAGTTCGCATGACGTGGCGTTGTTTCTCGATAATTATGGAATCATGATTCGAAGCGGTTTCCACTGTGCTCAACCGCTACATAAACTTCTGAAACTGAATTCCTCAGCACGGGCAAGCTTCTACATATACAACACAAAAGAAGAAGTAGACCGATTCATCGAAGTCCTTAAGGAGATTGAGCACTTCTAATGGGCGCATATGAGGATTTTGTAGCCCGAACCGATGGAACTTGCGGCAAAGATAAAGACATAATCGTTACCTTCAAGTACGACAAGAAGAATGAGGCAATAGAAAGAATACTTAAGAAGGCGAAGATTGAGAAATCGCTATCTCGTATAATTTTTGAGCTGACCTTTGACAACACCTCATTTAGGCTATATGGAAGCGGCAAAGCCATATTTCGAGACATGCCGAGTAAAGAGAAACTGCAGGCTGTATTGACAGAGCTTTTGTCCTAATTAAAGCATAAGTAAATGTGGAATGCCAGTTTTGTAACTTGCTGCCCGTCTATTTTTCGGAGAAAACTTCTGCGATTTTTTGCAGTTCTTTTGCTATGGGCATGAGAAATCTGACTCTGCTCTCGGTTTTGGTTCTATATGCGGTTATGACCGTTTTTAGCTTCATCAGAATTTCGTTGCTGATATCTACTAGAATCTCGTGGTTTTCTTGATCTGCAAGATTTAGTATCTCGACTTCGCCATTTGTGTAAACCAAAACCAACTGTCCTGTTAGGTAAAGGTACGCTTTACTGACTTGGCCCTGATATTTTTTGGGAAGCGCCGGAATTGATATCTCCAAGGTTTTGCCAAAAGGTTTCAAGATTTTGTTCAGAGATCCGAAGAAGTGATTGACTATGCTGTCTTCTTCTGCTGAAAGTTCGGATATCTGTCCTGCGCTTTCCTGCATTTCCCTCAGAAACTCTGATGTTCCCTCTTCGCTTGTTTTCTGCTTCTCAGGTGTTGAATTGATCACTATTGGCGGAACGGTGTTCTGAGCGGGAGGAGCCTCTTTTTGAGGTTGTTGTTCGGTCATAATGGTTCATCCTGATTAACGTGTGAATACTGTAGTCGCAGTGTTTTCGATAATAAGGGTTAGTCTGTGCCGATTTTCACGCACATCCGCGTGATACATCGGCCTAATATGGTATATTAAGACATAATACTTTTATCAAGCCAAACCACCTAATATGTCCAGGAGTAGACAATGAAACAAGAGGCGAAACCAGGCGGGTTCGGATACGCAACAGATGCAATAAAAGGAGCAGCCCAGGCCTCGACCAAAACGGAATCCATGTCGCTCAAAAGAGGCGATTCCAAGATAGTAGTGAGCATAAGCAAAAGAAGAGAAATGTCGCAGTCTCCCCAATATTACAAGTATGAAATCTCAAAATACGACTTACATCCCGGATATCTTTTTCCAGAATCTCTAGACAGTCTAGTTCCTACCGGGACTCCTGAGTACGTGGACAGTGGCCAAAAATATGTGGAGCGAATAGTCAGAGCTCTCTACTATTTTAAACAATGCGCGATGATAGGTCCTTCAGGTACAGGCAAAACTCACATCACCTATCTTGTAGCTGAGCTGACAGGATTGCCAGTTTGGGAAGTGAACTGCGGTTTACAGACATCATCCTATGATCTCATTGGACGATTCATAGGCTTGGGAAAAGAGAATTGGGTAGACGGACAAGTCACGAGTTGGCTAAAATTCGGAGGTCTCCTTTACCTCGATGAAGCCAACATGATGAAACAAGACGTCGCCACGCGTTTGAACCCGGTACTGGATACAAGAGGTCACTTAGTTCTAACTGAAAAAGACAATGACATAGTCACTCGACACCCGCACGCATATGTAATCATTAGCATGAACCCATTTTCAGCAGAATTCTCAGGCACCAAACCTCTTAACGCCGCTTTCAGGAGACGCATGAGCGTCTGGATTAACTTTGACTACGAAAGCGTCGGCGAAAAAGTTTCACAAAAAGAGGTTGAACTTCTGAGAAAAAGAACTGGCGTTGACGATAATACTGCTTACAAAGTCATACGGGTCGGTGCAGAAATGCGAAAACAATACAAAGCTGGTGACCTTCCCTATGGGCCCTCAGTGGGCGATCTGGTACACTGGGCGGTTCTCATAAAAGACGGATCTGATCCACTCACTGCAGCTGAAGAAACTATAATAGCCTTAACAAGCGACAGCGTTGAAGTTCAAGCTGACGTGCGCAGACTGATTGAGGCCATCTTCTCCAGTTAAGCGGCTTTGCTGCTCTTGGTGAGCTGATTGGGGTTTCTGGATTATGCTTGGGCAGTTTTCTTCGACAAAGACTATCTTAAAACAAAAATGCTAGTTTCCTCAAATACCACTTTTCCACAGTTGCTTCGCGATGATTCTGGTTTTGTCAGCGTTTTTCCTGAGCCGAAAACAAAGGAGACAGAAGGAGAACAGTTACTGTCTCTAATGGGATATGACTTCCCAGACGATGCTCAAGGTAAAAGGCAGCTTGCAAGTCTCTTCAGAGCATCGGTTTTTCATCTTGGTTCTCATGTCTTCTGCTCCACATTCGACGATTACGAAGAATGGCGAAAAGGAAAAAACGCAGAACTTGTACGGTTCACGACTTTCTTGATAGAAGACATCAAAGCAAACTCCTTTATTGCTAGCAGATATCCTGAGAAGCTTGCAGATTTGGCGTTGGCAAACACACTTGCACTGAAAAGGCTTCACAGATTGGACAAAGTGATAAATCCAGCAACCAAATGCATGGCAGAACTGCTAATAAGAAGCAACACAGGCACAGTGTGCATCAAATCTGGAGCAGAGCGTGACGTAATCGATAATCTAGCTCAACTGCTCGAGCATTTCAGAGCAAAAACCATTCTTTCTTTTAAAGATCAGAATGGCAACTTGACAGCTGAGAAGGTGAAACTAGCTGATGATATCTACTACGCAATCGAAGACCTTGGGCCTATCACAGAGGTTCCTTTTCTGCCGCACACTGAAGAGCTTGGCAAATGTGGGATTTTTTACTCTTCTTGTCTCGTCGATTTCAATGTGTTCCTTGATAACAATTTCAGAAAATGTCTAGATTTCCTTGGAGGCATTCTCCCATACTCCGAGTCTTCTTTGGAAGCATGGCAAAGGTCGGCTGAGACGGAGGCGTCTCAAGTTCTTGACTCATGGAGGCGTCAAAAAGAGAAAGATCAGAAGATAATAGAAAGATACCAACCCTTTGTGCTTTCTACAGGATTCGCGTCTGTAGAGATTCCGCCGCAAGATTACACTGAATTCTTGAGAATCAAAGCCCGTTGCAAAAGCGAGGCTCATCGGCTAATAGAGACGCTTCTTGTGGCCAGAGATGCTGTAGATGAGGATCCTAGAAAGAACTATGGAGTACTAGATTTACAGGAAATGATACAAGTCGTCGCAAGCAAGAGCCCAAGAATAGACGTTTTCATGTTAGATGAAAATCTGAGCAAAAGCTACTCATGGGTTATATTGCTTGACGCAAGCAGAAGCATGAGATATATGAAAGATTTCGCTTTAGAAGTTCTCACAATACTGGGTGACGCTGCGAGCGAGTTGCTTATGGATCCTGCGTCTTGGGCGATGTACGCTTTTAGTGATCGATTTTTCGTAATCAAAGATCCGAAAGAGCGCTATAACGTAAGGGTGAAATCTCGTATTGGCGGTATTAGGTTTGACGGACCTACTTTGCTATCAGATGCGCTAATGGTTGCGGGGCAAGTCATAAAGAGCAGATCGGAAAACCTGCGGCTGATTACAGTTGTTTCAGATGGTTATCAATATAACTACTCCAGTCTCAAGGATCCGTTGTCAGAAACAGTGAACATGTTGGAGAGAAAGAGCATCTCTCTAATTGGCGTCGGCACTAAAAGCCGACAAATGGAGCGGCTGTTCAAGACCAGTTTTTCAGTCTATAGTCTGCGCGATTTGGCCAAGAAATTCTCTAGTTTGTATCTCAGTGCCAGCATGATAGCGGCTGAAAGCTGATCATTCATGTTTTCATATTTGTTCGATTATTGAAAAATCTGCTGAAAACTCGAATTTCTCCACTGCGTTGGTGCCTTTCTTTGGTTTGAAAACCAATCTTTCAGGCACTCCATCTTTGATGTAGGTTATGTAAAGGAGGTCTTTTCCCAAACCATAACGTTCCAAATCTGCTATTGAGCTTCTAGCTTTCTCAAGTCTATCGATTTTTGTCTTTAGCTCTTCTATTGCTTCAAACAGCATTTCTGCTTCTCCCAGATTGTCGGCGTTGAGCATAATGTCTCTGAATTCTACCCACTCTGTTGATGTGCCCGTCCTTTTTTCTTCTTTCTTGTTCCCTTTTCTGTTTCCGGATTTCAGAATCTTTTGTAATTCAGCAGTTTTCTTGCCCCAATCTTGATCCTTCGAAGATTCTGGGTTTCTAAGAAG
>CAZHWL010000019.1:10039-13627 GCA_964536035.1 uncultured Candidatus Bathyarchaeia archaeon
TCTCCCAAATGGAACAGTGGATCAATCATTGTCCACAGAATAATAGGGTTAGTATGTTATGAAACGCTACGCACCCGTTAGACGTTGTTTTCGTACGTTGGGCAATGAGGTTTAACGAGCAAGAAAGCGATAGTAAAATACAGAAGCGCACCGATGGCTTGTCGAGTCAGATCAGGCATTGGCCAGAACCAACTGGTGCCGCCATTGAAGTGTGATCCTGCGACAAACCATGCAAAAACAAGGTCGACTCCCAGCTCGAAGAATGAGGCAATCTTGGCTGGTAGTCTAACAACGTGAGAGTCCAAACTCAACGTGACATAGATTGGAAGATTAAACACTAGCACAAAGACTGTGAGTCCCGAAAATATTCCCAGGTTCTCCATGAACATTCGTGCATATAGGTTGGCTTCCTCATGTGGCGCGTGACAGAAGATAAGAGTTGACACGTAATCGAACAGTATGAAGACGAAAACTAGGATTGCTCTTCTGAACCAATGATTATTTCTCGGGAGAAACATGCTTTTGAGATTTAGCTCTACTCCTAGTCTGTTTGTCACTGGCCTTCTCCCCGTTGGGCCCTGTTCAGGCTTGATTAGTAGTTTGTATGTTGTCGTTTAAAAGCTTTGGAATATTGATTTTGAATTCATATTTTGATTTCAGAAGTATAAAATATGTTGTCGGGCGATTCGAATTCTGTTTCCGAATTAGAATAAGGAGCAAGGCTACAAGTGATCTGAATATGGAATTAGCAGTTGAAAAGCCCGAAAGTATAATGAAGTTGTATGATGAAAACACGGGTTTATGGAAATTCGTGAGAATGGACAAGGGGCCAGGCAAATCCGTCGAGCTTATTGAAAAGGCTCTTTTCAGACTTGGTCTTTCAAAGAATGAGATCAGAGTCTACTTGTATATTGCAAGGACTGGTGAACACAAGGCAAGCGAGACTTCTGAAGCTCTGTCACTGCATCGCACTGAAACTTATCGGATTCTGCGCGATCTGGAAAAGAAAGGCCTCGTTTCATCAGTTTTCGAGAAGCCTCTGAAGTTCATTGCGACGCCATTTGAGAAGGCAATAGACACGCTTATCGAAACCAAGAAAATGAAGATAAGCATCTTGGAGAAGAAGAAAGATAGTTTAGTTGATCTTTGGCTGTCTCTCCCGAAATCAGAGGTTGAGCATGAAAGAAAAGAGGTCTTCCAAATACTCGAAGGCGAAGAGCAAATCAACCTGAAAGCTGACGAGCTGCTGGACAACGCTGTAAGAGAAGTGTTTGTGTTTGCGTCTGAACATGACATTGCCAACTTTTACCACTCAGGCCTCTTGGACAAGCTTGAAAGAATATCAAGGAGAAACATGAACGTCCAGCTATTGACAGATTATTCGACAAAGAGCGCCTTCTTCATCGACAAGCTGAAACTGAAAAAGGCCAAGTGTTTGCCCTCAAACATCGGAGATCTCCCAACATTCGTGCTTACCGACGACGGACAACTCCTTCTGCTCATCAGGAAGGACGACAGCAAAAAAAGAGTAGCAGCCCTCTGGACTAACTATGATGCGTTCGTCAAAGCATTAAAGACTCTGTTCCTCGAACTTTGGAACAATGATGTCTAAGCCTACCCACCTTTCCTTATTTCTTGCAAAATAGTTTTTGGTAAGGCTCTCACTTCTTTGTCAATCGCCATTAAAATGGTCAAATAGATGATTCCGCCAAGGGCAGTTGTAACCAGTGTAATAGACAATCTTGTAGTGTGTGGTACCAGAAGTAAGAATGTTGACATGACTCCTGCAGCAAGCACATATCTTGCTGTGCTTCTCCATGGGACGTTGATTTTCGTCATTTTGTGAACTATTAAAAGCAGGACAAGAAACATCACAAATCGCGCTACAAAGTTGATGATGCTAACGTAGAGTGCAGCTTGCAGAGGTTGATTCAGCGCGTATGTTGTCAACACGTAGAATGTTGTGGGAATGGTTATCATCGCATGGAAGTATGGTAGGATAAACGCGATGATTAATCTGCTTTTTGCCAGTCTTCTAAATGTTATCTTTGCGTTCTCGTCAACTGTCTCCATTCCGAAGACAACAGTGCTGAAAACTCCCGAAATTACCGCGACAAAAGCGTCTATTGCTAGCACTATCAGAATAAGGCTTGCATCCGCAAATTCTTCTCTAAGGATCGAGATGTACGAACTGGATAGCACCACGGCTCCAGCAGTCATAGGTATCGCAAACATCAAAACAGTCTTCAGTGACATGGTTACGTCTTCATTTTTCTTCTCCGCCAGAAGCTTCGGGTACAATGCAAAAGCTAGGAAGGACGAATATGTGATTATGTTAGCTATTTGCGTTGCCGCACCGAAGCGTCCCCGTGCTCCTTCTCCACCATACATGAACAGCAGGAAGAATACCGTTGTTGCCAACTGATTGCCCGCGACATTGATGATGTTTGCTATAGAACCCTTCAGCCACTCTTTCACGTAGTTCCATTGCACTTTGAACTTCATATCATCTTTAACCAGCGTGAAATAGTATGCTATCTGAACCACAAAGGCAACCAATGTTGCGATGACTGCCCACAGCAGAGGCTGATACGGTTTCGCTGCAAGTAAGTATCCTCCGAGATTGCTTATGTAATCGCTTTGCAGCTTCATGTGTGATGAAAACGGTTGCCGAAAAGACATAATTAGGAAGTAGCCCAAGATTACCTTGAAGATCTGTTGGATAAGCAACCCGTAGCCTATCTTTTTCGGGATTCTGGCTTGTAAGCATGCTTCGAGGATGGTGATTGCATGGAGCTCGATTATCTGTATTGCCATCAGAAAATACAGAGGAACGTATTCTGAACCGACGCTTAAGCCTGAAGTGATTAGAGGGACAAGTGGAAGATAAACCAGTGTGGCTACTATCGAGATCGCAAGATTCGAAAGAATACCTGTTTTGACCGCTCCTTCCTTTTCTCTGACAACAAACCGCATTGTCCAGAAAGGGACTACGCCTGCCAGTAGTGTAAACCACAAGACCGTGTCGTACGTGTTGAACCATATGTCATATTCAGTCTTTGTTGTCGAACGCGCAATTATGAGCTGAAAGATGAGGCCTGTTGCTACACTGATTAACTTGGTGGCAAATATCAGGAAGCCAGAAAACTGAAGCCGAAGATCCTTTTTTGCCAAACGTCCACCTTTTGCAACTGGCTCATCCATATTAGCTTGCTTGCATATTTAATATTCTGCGCAAAATGAACACTGGATTTGTGACACTGATTTGGGTTACGAACGTGTCTTGATTTTGCTTTTGGTTCTGCTTATCCAATTGTAGAGTGGGATGAGTGGATATTTGACTGACTGAGGAAGCCTGTCTTTCATTTCTCTGTGCAAACCAAGTTTTGCAGCTACTCTGCCTCTTGTTGTGAGTGGTATGTAGAATCTCGTAAGATCAAATTTGACGCAGTTGTTGTTTTGCTTGAAGCTGTCCAATGTGGGGTGGTTTCCCATTCTGCCGTACATCAGAAACCGTGTGCCTTTGCCTGCGCAGACTTCCACGGCTTTCGCAACAAGTGCATTGTTCACAGCTTTGTCCCAATGCTT
>CAZHWL010000020.1:0-12607 GCA_964536035.1 uncultured Candidatus Bathyarchaeia archaeon
CAATTTGTGGCTTAGTCTTGAAAGTCAGTTTTGCTGCAGCGTTTCCGCCGTAGGTTATTCTTTCTCCGATTAGTCTTCTCTGATCATCAACACTCAATCTGGCACAATCAGGAACGCAACCAGCATCCAAACGAGTAGCAAGCCTAGCAGCCAAAGGCTTACCATTCTTTGTCGAACCTATCAGCAAAATTTCTGGCTTATAGTTCGCAGTCAAATTATGCAACACACTCAAGTAGCGTTCAGCTTGAAAATAATCCAGAACAGGGCTGTCAACAAGATACACCTTGTCAGCACCATATTTTATCAGTTCATTAGCCTTTTCCTGAACGCTACTGCCTATCAGAACGGCCGCCAGTTCGGTTTGAAGCTTGTCCGCTATTTCCCTAGCTTTTCCAAGCATTTCCAGAGCCAAATCACACTTGTCCGAATAAACCCAAACACCCTTATTCTCACTCATGCTCATCCTCACCTTCGCCCAACCACACCCTCTTGAATAAGCGCCTTAGCCAGCTTGTCCGCAATCTCCGCCGGGTTTTCGCCCGTTATCTTGATCTTCTTCCGCTCCGTCTTCGGAGCCAAAACCTCAACCAACTCGATCTTTGGCATAATCTTCTCATTCTGAATGCCCATGTCCGCCACAGTCCAAGCGACTATCTCCTTCTTTGAAGCTTTCATAATCATCATCAAAGAGGGAATCCGCGGCTGATTGATCTCTCGGGTAACAGAAATCAAAGCAGGCAACCTAGCCCTAACTGTTTCAACAGCATCTTCAAGAGTTCGTTCTCCTAATACCGAGTCGCCTTCCACCGCGATTTTACGGACAGAAGTAATCTGAGGCAAACCAAGCAACTCAGCCAATCTAGAAGCAACAAGTCCAGAAAAACTGTCAAGCGATGTCTCACCGCAAAGCACCAAGCTGCATTCTCCGATCTTTTTGATGGCTTCAGCCAGAACATACGCTGTCCCAGCCGTGTCAATGTCCTTCAAGCTTACATCATTAACCAAGTATGCCTTGTCAGCACCCATAGCAAGCGCTTCACGCAGAACAGCCCTAGCATCCTCATGAGTAACGGTCACCGTGAATATTTCAACGTCTCCAAGCTTTTCCTTTAACCTGATAGCCTCTTCCAAAGCGTTCTTGTCAAAATCACTCATCTTTCTGGGCGCACTGGCTGTAATAAGCTGTCTAGTAGCAGGATCAACCTTCAACTGAGTAACATCAACCGCTTGCTTCAAACACACGATTATCCTTCTCAACGCTCTAAGCACTCCATCCAACCATTTCTCATACAGAGAAATACAACCTCGCCAGCTAGAATATTAAAAGTTTCCATCAACTTTTCACAATTCCAAAACTAGAAATATCAATTCGTCCAAACATCAACGTGGGAGTCAGCCTCAGATGGAATACGAAATCAGATGCACCGCCTGCCGTAAACAATCATCAAGCCTTCTCGATTATGAGTGTCCCTCGTGTGGGCAGCCGCTTGAGATCAGTCAAAACAGAAGATTCAATAAAAAACAAATCCGCGCAAGAGATTACTCTGCTTGGCGCTATGCACGATTCTTCCCCTATATAAAAGAGACAGACATCGTGACCTTGGGCGAAGGCTGGACACCACTAGTCAAGTTCAAAGAAAACCTTCACCTCAAACTTGAGAACCTGAACCCGACAGGCTCCTTCAAAGACCGAGGATCAACCACCTTAATCTCAGCAGTGCATAGGCTGATAAAAGAAAGAAACGGACACATTTCTGAGGATTCTTCTGGCAATGCGGGCGCATCCATAGCCGCATATGTTGCCCGCGCTGGCCTAAAAGCAAAGATCTTTGTTCCCGAAGCTGTCTCAGGACCAAAATTCAGCCAAATCCAGTTCTACGGTGCCAATGTTGTTAAAGTGTCTGGAAGCCGAGCCAAAGTCGCTGAAGAAGCACAAGAAACCGCAAAAAATGGCTTCTACATAGGGCACATACTGCACCCTCTCTTCAGAGACGGCATAAGAACCCTAGCTTACGAAATAGCGGAGCAGTCTGATTGGCAGATCCCAGAAAAAATCTTCTTGCCCGCATCTGCAGGAACCTTATTGTTAGGTGTCTTGGCCGGTTTCAATCATCTACTTGAATCCAACATAATTAACGCTATGCCAACCATCATAGCTTGTCAAACGAGCCAAGTTTCGCCACTCTATCACCGTTTCAAAAGCCTGACGTATAGACCGCCGGAACGGATAACGTCAATCGCCGACGCACTAGTCAGCACGAATCCGCCTTTACTGGAGTTAATGGTTAAGCAACTGAAAACCGCAAAAGGCTCCGTGGCAATGGTTGATGAAAACGAAGTACATAGCGCCTTTCGGGAGCTTGCGCGTTGCGGATTCTTTGTCGAACCAAGCTCAGCTGTCGCGTATGCTGCTTATACGAAACAGATTGAGAGAAAGGAAGCATCAAGCAAAGATAAAACGGTGATAGTTTTGACGGGTTCAGGTTTGAAAACGATTCTCAAGCCAAACTAAAAATATGTATTGATTATTCGGTTTTAAAATCTGGTTTCACCCTTGCTTCATTAGAAACACTTATATTTCAAAGCGTTTTTGTTGTTTCCGCATTAGAAGGAGGTTATAACAGATTTGTCAACAGCTGGACAGGCTGGCGGAGTGCCAGTTTTAGTATTAAAAGAAGGATCAAGTCGTTCCCGAGGAAAAGAAGCGCAACGCACAAACATAATGGCTGCAAAAATTGTCGCTGAAAGCGTGAAAAGCTCCCTAGGACCAAAAGGCATGGACAAAATGCTAGTTGATAGCTTCGGCGACGTAACAATAACCAGCGACGGACGAACCATACTTGACGAGATGGACATCCAACATCCAGCCGCAAAAATGATGGTTGAAGTCGCAAAAACACAGGACAACGAAGCAGGAGACGGGACAACCACTGCAGTCATAATCTCAGGCGAACTCCTCAACAAAGCCGAAGAACTCATCGAGAAAAACGTTCACCCCACAGTAATAATCGACGGCTATAAGAAGGCCCAAGAAAAAGCACTGGAAATCCTAGAAAAAATAGCCATCACAGTTGATCTGAACTCACAAGACTACGCAAAAAAAGCCGCAATGACCTCGATGGCAAGCAAACTCGTAGCTGAACACCGCGAATACTTGGCCGAAATCGCTGTCAAATCAATTCTCGCCGTAGCTGAGAAAGTGGATGACAAATACAGGGCAGATGTGGACGACGTCAAAGTCGAAAAGAAAACCGGCGAGTCAGTGCAGGAAACAAAACTCATCCAAGGCATAGTTCTAGACAAAGACGTATCACACTCAGGAATGCCGAAAAGAGTGGAAAAGGCCAAAATCGCACTGCTCGACTGCCCACTGGAAATAGAGAAAACAGAGTTCGACGCCAAAATAAACATCGAAAGCCCAGAACAAATGGAAGCCTTCCTCAAACAAGAAGAAAACATGCTCCGCGAAATGGTGGAAAAAATAGCCAAAGTAGGCGCAAACGTCGTTCTATGCGAAAAAGGCGTTGACGACATGGTTCAGCATTTCCTTGCCAGAAAAGGCATGCTGACGGTTAGAAGGATCAAGAAGTCAGACATGGAGAAGCTGGCCAAGGCCACAGGCGGAAAAATAGTCACAAACCTAGAAGCGATAACAGCCGCTGACTTGGGCTATGCCAACCTCGTTGAAGAGCGCAAGGTCGGCGACGACAAAATGACCTTCATAGAAGGCTGCAAACACCCACGCGCAGTAACGATTCTTATCAGAGGCGGAACAGAACGCATCATAGCCGAAGCAGAAAGATCCATCCACGACGCCCTCTGCGTTGTCAGAGACATCGTTGAAGAACCAAAAATCGTCGCAGGCGGAGGCTCACCAGAACTCGAGATGTCACGCCAACTCAAGAAGTACGCTGAAACCCTTCCAGGAAGAGAACAACTCGCAGTAAGAGGCTTTGCTGAAGCATTAGAAGCTATTCCAACAACGTTGACTGAAAACGCAGGCCTAGACCCAATCGACATATTGTCTGATCTCAGAGCGAGACACGAAAAAGGCGAGATATGGGCAGGAATAGAAGTTGTCTCAGGCAAGATTCAGGACATGTCCAAAGCAGGAGTCTACGAACCATTAGCCGTAAAGAAACAGATAATCAAGTCTGCAACCGAAGCTGCATCAATGCTACTGAAAATCGACGATGTCATCGCTTCTGGAAAAATGAGAGCTCCACCCACACCCCCAGGAGGCGGACCTCCAGGTGGGGGATACCCAGGCATGGGGGAGTATTAGAACACGTCTGAAAAGCAAAAAATCTCGATAGGTCCCCCGAAAATGACGCGCTTCGAGAAAGCGAGAATAGTGGGAGCCAGAGCCCTCCAGATCTCGATGGGAGCCCCCATTCTTGTAGAAACTTCAGAGGGCGTTTCAAGCCCCATAGACATTGCGATGAAAGAGCTTAACTTGGGCTTGCTACCGATGACAATCAGAAGGACGTTGCCTGACGGCGCTTTCCAAGACATTCCTCTCAAATGGCTTATCGAAGTCTAAGAAAAAACACAACAACCTTTTTTCATTTTCCAATTTTCTAAAATGGTGGAGGAGGAAGGAGAATACTCTTTTGCTCTTCCTTTCCGTGCATAGAGAAATAGTGAACGGTTATTGTTATTGGCAACAGTGGTGCAAACAGAGCATTCAATATGCTACTTGCTAACCAACTGAGGCTTCCGAATGGAGCGGCAATGAGCCCAATGATGACAGATGCAACAGCAACGACTATAATGATGATCAGGAAGACAACGAAGGTTTTGAGCCAACGGTTATTGACCAAAGACTTGCTTCGAGAGAGACTATCCAGCGTTCCAACATTCTCGTTCAATATTACTGGAACCACTAGAGAATACATGATGCCGAGTATTAATCCAGGCACTACCAATGCAATCAAGCCGAAGATGACAAGTATGTCAACTATCAGCGTCATAACTAGAAGAGACGGAAGCTTGCGAATAGCGAAACTGAAAGCGTTCCCGAAGCTTGGTATTTCTTCACTTATGAGGTTCGAAGCGTATTTGATGCATATCCCATGAGTCACTGTCGTCGTTATCCACAAAACCAAGAGAGATAGGAAGAAAATCAACAAGAGGGCTGAAAGCATAGCAGAGAACTGAAACCAAATCTCGTTAGCTGGAGCCCCAAAGTCGAAATTTGTTTCAATATATCGGATGTAGTCAAGAAATGTGGAAATTATAAGGCTATTCACTAGAGAGCTTATGAGAAACGGTATGAAAAAAAGGGCGAAGTTGTTCAAGTATAAACTGAAAGTCTTTGAGACAGTTTCTTCGACAGTCAACTCACGGAGAAGCTTTTGACCATTCAAGATGCAACCACTCAATTGTTTCTAGCTTGACCAACACTCATTATTAAAACTTGCCAAAACGAAGTACTGTTCAATCACTCGAAACGCCCAAACAGTTCTTAACGCTCTCCAGCGTTCGCCTGATACCATTCCAATGAGAGCCTTGCCAATAGATCTGTCCACAGTTAGGACATTTCCAGAACTCAGTGTAATGAAGCAAAGTCTTCTCCTCGATCTTGCCTTGCACTTTCTCTTTGACTGTTTTTCTCAGTTTTGTGTTGCATTTCGGGCATCTGGAAAAAGCAAGATCTATTTCCACACGAATGTTAAAGCGCTTGGCAACTTCAGCCAGCTTCTCCTCTCCTTTCAGCCCTTGAAGATAGAAGACTTCAACACCCTTCGCGGTCGCTTGCTTGAACAACTCCAAGTCTCGTGTAAGCAACACTCTCTTCTCTCTTCTCGCTACTGCCATTAATTGTGAATCATCCAGTGTTGTCGAATATTTCACATCATACCCCAACATACGAAGCCAGCGCGTTAGCCTACCTAGCATCCCATCAGCAACAAACTTCAACAATCACGCTCTCCGAACAACCTGCCCAATTCCTGCTTCAGCGACTAATTCCCCTTCATCCATAACCAACTGTCCATTCACAAACGTTTTCACTGCTCGCCCGTAAACCTCCCAGCCGTCAAATGGCGAGAACTTCGCTTTCGACTTGAACTTAGAAGCATCAATTCTGTAACTCTTGTCTAAATCTATAACCGTCAAATCTGCACAGTTGCCCTCCTTCAAACAACCGCGACTTTCTAGCTGAAAAACTTCGGCAGGTTTCTCAGACAACAGCTTAACCACGTCGCCAATGGACAAACGCTTTTGCTTCACAGTTGTCAACATTAGAGGAAGAGTGGTCTCCAAACCGGGTATGCCAACTTTGACACTCCATACGTCTTCTGCTTCTTTTTCATTCAGCGTATGCGGTGCGTGGTCAGATCCGAGAGTGTCAATCAAACCCGTTTCTATTGCTTTCCACAAAGCTTGTCTATGGCGATTTTCTCTAACTGGCGGCATAGTTAGGGCCTTGGTTCCAATCTGTTTAAGATCCTCAATAGACAAGAACAGATTGTGGGGAGTTGTCTCACAAGTAACTGCAGCTCCAGTGTTTTTCGCGTCGGCAACTGATGTTAATGCTTCTGCGGTGGTCATGTGGCAAAAATGTATGTGCACTTTAGTTTTTGCGGCTATGCTCAGCAGGCGTGTCACGGCTTTTGCTTCAACGGCTTCCGAATGTGCTTCAAGGTAAGCATCAAGATCATTGCGGCCTGCATGTTTAAGACTGCATATTGCTGCTTTGAGAGCTTTGTGGTCTTCTGCATGAACGGCAACTGAAATATGCAGGTCTCCGGCCGTTTTGAACGCCTCAACAATTGAATTATCATCATCAATATCCAGTCCTCCCACTTGTTCAGCCATGAAAAGCTTGAAAGCAACCGCGCCCTGTTTGACTATCGCAGCGACCTCCTGTGTTTTCTTCGGAAATTCGGAGTAGAAACCGACATTCACTAGGATTTTTCTTTCAGCAAGCTTCATCCTGTTCTTCAATGTCTCTGCGCTCATAGTTACAGGCTCATTGTTAGGCATGTCCAGAATGGTTGTGAAACCGCCTACTGCTGCAGCTGCTGTTCCGGTAAAAAAGTCTTCCTTGTAGGCTTTGCCTTCATCTCTTAAATGAACATGAGCATCTATAAGGCCGGGCAAAATCAGAAGCCCCTGCAAATCCAACCTCTCAGAAGCCGCCGGCATGACAGCCTCCTTGCCGATCCTGAAAATTCTTCTTCCATCTATAGCGAGGCTGCAGTCAACTATCTTATCCTCTAAATATGCTTTCGCATTGCTGAGAACTAGGTCTATTGTCAAGTCTTCCGCTCTCTCGATGCTTGAATAACGAAGTTTATTCTATTATTTTGAAGAAGTCTCTTTCGGTTACTATGCCTATGATTTCTCCTTTTTCAACGACTGGGATGGCGCCTACGTCTTTTTCTTTCATTATTTTTGCTGCTTGTCCCACGTCTGCGGTTGGCTCTATTGTTGAGACTTCTTTTGAGGCTATTTTGAGCGCGGGCGTATTCAGAACCTGCATTAGGGTTCCAGACTGTAGATGTTTGAAGACTTCTCCTGAGCCGAAGAATCGTATTATGTCCATAGTTGTTACTATTCCCACCACTTTGCCGTCTGAAACTATTGGCAGTCTTCTGAAGCCCTGCAGAGCCATCGACTGTTCGGCTTCGAATATTGTCGTTTGGGGTAGGGCAGTGACGACGTTTTCTGACATTAACTGCGCGACTGTTACGCCGCTGAGCCTGTCGGCGAATAGGCTTGCGATGTCGCGTTCAGTGATTATGGCTTTCACACTGTTTTTATCATCAACCACTGGTAGGCCGCCCAGATTCGTGCTTGTCATTAACGCTATTGCTTCACTTATTTTGGCCGTAGATTTCACTGAGACTACTTTTTGAGTCATGATAAGTTTTATGGGCTCGTTTATGGCTTTGAAGATGTTTCCGCCGAATTTTCGTCTGATGATCTCGAATTTCTTTCCGCCGCCGAGATAGTCTATTATGTCCGTGGCGGTTACTATTCCGTCTAACGCCTTTGTTGCGGGATTAGCTATAGGTATACGCCTGAAGCCTTCTCTTGACATCATCTGTACAGCATCGTAGATGGGCGTAGTCGGAGCCATCGTAACAATTTTGCTCTTTGCTATGCTAAGTAGCTCACCTTCATGTTTTTTGGAAGGATGAACCTTCAAAGAGAGCTGTCCATGCTTTCTCAACGTTCTTCTGTAGCTTTCCTTTACCAACTGGTTTCCCTCTCTACTTCACAAGCATTCTGGCAACGTCTTCGCGGTCAACAATGCCAACTAGTTTTCCATCTTTGTCCGTTACCGGAATCCTCCCAACATCTTTCGAGACCATTATTTTAGCTACTCTGACCATTTTTATGGAAGGTTGAACAGACACCACTTCAGTCTTCATTATCGAAGAAACTTTTGATGAAGCTCTAAAACGTCCTTTTGCCGCCTCGAAGGTTGGCAACATTCTTCCGCTTTCAAGAAGATCCTTGTGTGTGACCATGCCAACTAGTTTTCCATTTCTAGTTACAGGCAATCCTGCGAAGCGTTTCTCCTGCATCAGCCGCCAGATATTATCAACTTCATCATCAGGAGAGCATGGCACAACTTTTTTTGTCATGACCTCCGAAACGTCTTTCATGAATTTCTCCGGATTCGTTCTAATGAGTGATTCAATAAAGCTGTCTAAACCTACTACGCCTTTGTAGGTTTTGTCTTGAGATGAAGCTGTAACAGGCGCGTACCAAACATCTGCCTTGACCATCGCTTTTATTGCTGTAGTGGCATCATCGTCTACTGTTGCCACATGTTTTGCGGTTGTCATTATTCCTTTGGCTCTGATAGATGAGACTGATGATGAAATGGCCATTATGTCGCGGCGAGAAATTTTTCCAAGCAATTTCCTGTTTCCGTCTGTTACAGGCAATATTCTTAGGGAAAAATCTCGGATTATTGCGCGGGCTTTTGTGGCCAGTTCGTCTTCATAAATGAAAGGGTGTTTGTCGTTCATTATTTGCTTAACAAGCAAAAAGCCACTTGCTCCTATTCCTCTTCCTCAAGTTCGGCTTTGCAGTCTTCGCAGATGAACTCGCCGTTGACCTGTTGGAGGTCGTCTGACCATGTTCCGCAGTGGCTGCAATATCCTGCTAGCGGCGCTGCTCCTTCCTCTTCTTCTCCTGTTCCCTTTTCTTCTGGCACCTCTTCCTCTGAGGCTCTGTCTCCGTTTTCTATGCGTGCTCTTTCCTGTATGATTTCGATAAGTTCGGGCACGACTCCGAGAATATCCTTGCTTGATAATACACCAGCGATCTGTCCTTTATAGACGACGCCGAGTCTTCTTATGTTAAGTCGGCTCATTCTTCGGGCGGCGTCGCTGATTGTTGCGTCTGGCTCTATAGTTATGAGCGGCGAGGTCATGACTTCGCTGGCTCCAAATGCGTCTGGCTTCTTGTTCTTCGCAAGCACTCTAACAACGAGGTCTCTCTCGGTAATTATTCCGAGGGGTTTCCCGTCTTTGTTTGTGACTATTACACAGCCCAAGTCGTCTTTGTCCATGAGTACAGCAACACGGTCTGCTGTTGCACTTTCGTCGACGGTTACCACTGGGCTACTCATGACATCTTTGACGAGCATCTTGGATCTTAAACCCATTTCCGCCATAGTCTCAACCCACGCTACCAATTAGTCAGCGTTTTAATAATTGGCTTCACTCAACTCAAGAGAAACATCCCAAATTTAAAACTTGTTATGTTTTCAGTTGACACACTAAATTTGGAATGAGCCCAAGTTTTATTAGCGTGCATCATCTAAGCAATGTTCAAGTTATTGGTGAATTATTTCATGCTGAAAACGAATACTGATAAGCTGATCAAGATCTCGGTCGTCGGCGAAGTAGCCAGTCCTCTCGTGTCAAGATCAATATACACGGTTTCGGCTCGTGGAGCTGCCGCAGTGTACCCAGGTGTCGGAGGAATCACCTATAATCTCAGAGTTGGCGATTCCGCATGTGGCTGGGAGGCAGATCACGTTGAGCCATGTGTGAGCTTGGAAAACAAGGAAAATGATCCGCGCTACGGTCTAAACGCGAACGCGGCATTCAATATCCTTTCTTGTGTTGGAAACGAGGCCATAGTTGTTTCAGGAGACGCAAAGGGTACAAAGGGCGTCGTTACAGGAAAACACGGTGGAATTGACCACGTACTCGTCGATTTCCAGCCTGAAGTTCTCGAAAAGATGATGCTAGGCGACAAGGTTCTTGTCAAAGCGTTTGGCTTAGGTTTGAAGCTTTCAGACTTCCCTGAAATATCAGTTATGAACATTGACCCAAGGTTTCTTAACGCTCTAAAGCTGAAACCAAAAGGAGACAAACTTGAGGTTCCAGTCACCCATGTTATCCCAGCGACGCTGATGGGCTCAGGTCTGGGAATAAACCATGCATATTCGGGAGATTATGACATTCAGCTTTTTGATGACAAATCCAGAAAACAGTACAAACTTGACAACTTGCGCTTGGGCGATCTGGTAGCCATCATGGATGCAGACCACACTTTTGGCCGGATTTACAGACAAGGAGCAGTTTCAATAGGAATCGTTGTCCACACCAACTGCATGTCCGCGGGACACGGACCTGGAGTGACAACACTTTTCACGTCTTCAACTGGAAAAATCGTTCCAAAAGTTGATGGCAAAGCGAATCTTGCTTCAGTGTTGAGGCTGAGGACAGATATATAAAGAAGCCCTTGTAATTTAGATGATAGTTAAAAGTTAAGGAGTAAGAAAAGATTGCCTTTCAAGCGGAAAAGTCGTGGAAGATCTAAAGGCAGTAAAGGCAGTAGCGGCGTTATCCAATGCGCAGGCTGCGGACAAATAGTGCCCCGGGACAAAGCCAAAAAATCCACAAGACGCACAACACTTGTTGACGCACAACTAGCAAAGGAGCTTCGCCAGAAAGGCACGTTCATCTCTTCGTCTTTCGACACAAAATACTATTGTGTTTCCTGCGCTGTGCACCGCGGAATCGTCAAAGTTAGAGCTGAAAATGAACGCCGAATGCGTCCAAGAAGAAGATTCTAACCTTTTCCTAATCTGTTTCCTTTTTCTTGAGCCTATTGTAAGCGTAAATGCTTCTTTGTAGCACGGTTAGGTTTGAAAGTATCGCCAACAGGATTATAGCTGCATTCATAGTTGTTGTTGGCGGCCAATAGGTTGACAAAATGCTTGCGACGACTAGGATGATTATGCGTTCTGCTCTTTCTGCTATGCCAACTGATTCCATTTTAACACCTGCAGCTTCGGCTCTGGCACGACTGTAGCTTACGAGTAATGAACCTGCCAAAGCTATCATCCCCCACATCGGCTCACATAATCCGCTTATAATTATGGCCGTGTAAACTGCTGCGTCTGCATATCTGTCCAGCAGTGAATCTAAGAAGCCTCCAAATACTGTGGCTTGCTGATAAAGGCGAGCTACTACACCATCCAGCGCGTCGCAAAAACCAGACAGCAACAGCAGCGCAGTTGCAACTAGAAGGCTCAGAGGATGCATTTTCCATTGGCTGTATGCGAATGCTGAAAGAAAGGCTAGCATTATGCCTATACCACTTATGCGGTTTGGTGTTAGGCGTATTCTGTGAGCTGTTTTGGCCTCAACTGCGAGCATTTGCTGCACTGTCTGTTTCAGCTTCGTCAACATGCGATAAGCCTTCTCCACCAATAATTTTTATTTTGAGGGTGATTATGTAGTGTTTACGTTTAAAGGTGTTTAGCGTGATTGATGTCTCAAGTTTGAAGGTTGATGGTAAAGCATATTTGGGCCTGCATGTGGACTTGCCTGAGTGCTCTGCACCGATGCTCTTGATTATGGCGGAGAAGGGCTTTGTCATGTGTGGGTTTTTGAACATAGAAGCAACTGAAAAACTGAATGTAGCTGCCGCAGTTGTTAGCGGAGTCAAAACCTTTGAGGATGTGCTGAACGCGCAAGTCAAAACGATAACGTCCAAAGCAAAAGGCTTCGGCGTTGAAATTGGCATGAAAGGTTCAGATGCTTTGAAACGCATGTCATAGAACACGAGTTGCTTGGCCTAGCTAGAATACTGCCACGTATTTTCGCTCTTGAGAAATGCAGTCGTTCATAGGCGGCTTTGGCAATTTGAAAGTGGAAAAAATAGAAGAAAAGTGGTGACGTGAATTTTGCGTTTGCTGCTAGTCTAGGAATTTGCCGTTTTTGTAGAATGGTTTTCCGTCAGCGCTGATTTCAGCGTTTTTCTTCATGTCTTTGAGGATGTCCCAGTGTATTGCGGACTTGTTTGTTGAACCTGCGTCAGTGTACCCGTTTCCAAGCGCCATGTGTACGGTTCCTCCGATTTTTTCGTCAAACAGCATGTTCTTCGTGAATTTGGTTATTCCATAGTTTGTGCCGATTGCAGCTTCACCTAGACGACTTGCTCCTTCTATCTTCAGTATTTCCTTCAGCAGGTCTTCGCCTTTGGCTGCCGTTGCTTTGGTGACTTTTCCTTTCTTGAAGGTTAATGTTATGTCTTCGACTTCTCTGCCCATATAGATTCCTGGGTAGGTGAATCTTATTGTGCCGTTGACGCTGTTCTCCACTGGAGCCGTGAACACTTCGCC
>CAZHWL010000021.1:0-1475 GCA_964536035.1 uncultured Candidatus Bathyarchaeia archaeon
GCGAAGTTTGAGACGTATTCTATGAGTCTTTGTCCTGAGTGCATGCAGAGGATTCCTATGAGGATTTACGAGGAGAACGGCGTCATTTATCTTGAGAAGTCTTGTCCTGAGCATGGGAAGTTTGAGGACGTTTATTGGGGTGATGCTGAGCTTTTCAAATGGTTTTATGACAACTGGTATGGTGCCAAATACAAGGGTAGTGGGTTAGAGAATCCGCACACGAAGACAGAGAAAGGTTGTCCGTTTGACTGCGGGATCTGTCCACAGCATAAAACGCCTACGATTCTGGGCATCATTGACGTTACGAACAGGTGTAATATGGCTTGCCCAGTTTGCTTCGCTTATGCTGGGGCTTCGAATTATGTTTATGAGCCTTCTTTTGAACAGCTTGTGAAGATGATTAATCTTCTGAGAGCTAACAAGCCGTGGGCTTGCAATGCGTTGCAGTTTAGCGGTGGCGAGCCGACGATAAGGAATGATTTGCCTGATTTGATTCGTGAGGCAAAGAAAGCGGGGATAAGCCACGTTGAGGTTAACACGAATGGTTTGCGGATTGCTGAGGATATTGATTATTTCAAGAAGTTGCTGGATGCGGGTTTGAGCACGCTTTATTTGCAGTTTGATGGTTTGAGGGAAGATATTTACAGACAAACCAGAGCCAGAGTGGGTCTTATTCCTGTTAAGCAGAAGGTTATTGACAACGCGCGCAAGCTGGGTATAGATTCGGTTGTTCTGGTTGTTACTTTGGCGAAGGGTGTGAATGACAAGGAGCTTGGAGCCATCATTGATTATGCGGTGAAAAACCGTGACGTTGTCAGGTGCATCAACATTCAACCTGTTTCTATGGCTGGAAGGTTCAGGAAGGACGAGCTTAGGAAGATGAGAATCACGATTCCTGACACGATGAAAGAGATTGAAGAGCAGACGAAGGGCGCTGTAGGCAGGTTTGATTGGCGTCCTGTGAACTGGCCTATGCCTGTGACTAAGGCTATAGGTGTAATCAAGAACAAGACGTATCCGGACTTCTCGATGCACCCCATGTGTGGAGCCGCTACTTTTCTAGTCGTGGACAAGGACGGCTCATACAAACCGATCATGCATTACGTGGATGTAGACAAGTTCGCGGAAATATTCTGGGACATATACTACTCAGGCTTGAAAGGCTCAAAGAAAATAGCTAAACTGAAACTAGCCAAACTGCTACCACTTGCGAAGTCGAGCTTTGTGAGAGGTTTGATCAAGGACGTGATTACAAAGGGAAGCTATGACGCATTAGGAGACTTTATGCGCAGAATAGTAATGATAGGGATCATGCACTTCCAAGATGTGTGGAACTTCGACCTCGACAGAGTGCAACAGTGCGCGATTCACTACGTGACGCCGGACATGAAGATAAGAAGCTTCTGCACGTACAACAGCATACACAGACCCAACGTGGAGAAACAATTCGCGATGCCAATAAGCGAATGGACAAA
>CAZHWL010000021.1:1575-4648 GCA_964536035.1 uncultured Candidatus Bathyarchaeia archaeon
TGTCACATTGACTCATGCTGAATAAAAGGAAGCTTTTCGAACAGAAGGCTTTTGGATCTTTCACGCAGAACTTTTGTGACAGGAGAAATGAAACACATGCAAAATGTAAGATTTTTTGAAGAGTTACCGCTGAGTCCACAAGTCATGAAAGCGGTTGAAGAGCTCGGATTCAGCGAGGTTTTTCCCATTCAGGCTCAAGCCATACTTCCATTGCTTGAAGGCAAAGAAGTCATAGGACAGGCTCAGACGGGAACAGGTAAAACTGCAGCTTTTGGAATTCCAATGATAGAAAGGCTAGACGTCAAAACCAACCGCATCCAAGGTTTGGTGCTGACGCCTACACGAGAACTTGCTGTGCAGGTTGCCAATCATATTAACCAGTTCGGCAAGTACAAGGGATTCAAGGTTTTGCCAGTCTATGGCGGTGAATCCATCCAGAAACAGACATGGGCGCTAGAGAGAGGCGTCCATATCGTCGTGGGCACGCCTGGCCGCGTTATTGATCTTATGAAGCGTGGAATACTTAATCTCTCATATGTGAGGATTCTGGTTCTTGATGAAGCAGATAGGATGCTGGACATGGGCTTTATCGAAGATATAGACTACATCCTCAGACGGTTGCCAGTAAACAGACAGACAAGCCTGTTCTCAGCTACAATAGATGAGAACGTGATGAATGTCTGCAACAGGTACATGAAGAACCCGCTGAAGATACTTGTAAGCAAAGATGAGATAGCGCTTGACCAGATCAACCAATACTATATGGTAGTGAACCCAGCAAACAAGTTTGAAGCCCTATGCAACATACTTGACCAAAACCATGTTGGAAGAGCCATAATATTCTGTCGAACGCGCACACAGACTAGTAAACTGGCGGATGCGCTTCAACGGAGAGGACACAACTCAAAAGCACTACATGCTGGCTTCACACAATCCCAGAGAGACTGGGTAACCAACATGTTCAGACAAGGAAAACTGAGGCTACTGGTAGCAACGGATGTTGCCGCAAGAGGTTTGGACATTCAGGGAATAACGCACATAATAAATTACGACATGCCATCAGAATCGCTAACATATTTCCACAGGATCGGAAGAACAGCCCGAAAAGGCGAAGAAGGCACAGCCATAACCCTTGTAGGCTACGGAGAGCTGACGGAGCTTGACAACATTCGAGCCATGACCAAGACCACGATGGAAGAACTTGACCAAGCAACACTCGGCGGACCAATCGTCTAACATCAACTCTGAAAAGACCAAAACTACTAGAGGAACAAAAAGGAAAAATAGCGAAGGTACTAGGCTTTCGCTGTCTTCTGTCTTTCCTCTTCTTGAAGCACTCTTCTTAGAACTTTGCCCACTAGCGTCATCGGCAGCTCTTTTCTAAATTCTAGTTCTCTGATCGCCTTGTATGGTGCTACTTTTTCGTTTACGAATTTCTTGATTTCTTCTTCTGTTGCTGTTGTTCCGTCTTTTAAGACGACGAATGCTTTGGGTATCTCGCTTGCAACCGGATCGGGTTTGCCTACGACGGCGCATAGTTTTACGGCTGGATGTTCGTACAGGACGTCTTCGATTTCTCTTGGATAGACGCTGTAGCCTTTGTGCTTGATGAGGTCCTTCTTTCTGTCCGTTATGTAGAAGTATCCGTCTTCGTCCATCTTTCCAATGTCGCCTGTGTATAGCCAGCCGTCTCTGAGAACGTCAGCACTTTCTTGAGATATTTTCCAGTAGCCCTTCATTACTTGTGGACCTTTAACGACGAGCTCGCCTGTCTCACCGGTTCCAAGTTCTGTGATTCCTGTTTCAATGTCCATTATTTTCGCTTCTGTGTCCGGCCAAGGCAAACCGATGCTGCCTACCCTCACTGTCTTCAACGATCTGTCCAGTGGATTGCAGTGCGTTACAGGCGATGACTCGGTCAAACCGTAGCCTTCAACGAGGACGCCATTCGTAATTTCCATCCATTTTTTCTGAACTTCAGGTGGAAGTGGAGCTGAGCCTGAAATGCAGAAACGCACTGAGGACAGGTTGTATTGCTTCATGCCCGGATGAGCTAGAAGCATAGAGTACATGGTAGGCGCACCACAGAAGGCTGATACTTTGTGTTTTCCGATGGCTTTCAACGTGCTCTCGACGTCGAATTTGGGCAACATAATCATTTTTCCAGCAATGTAAATGGGTGCATTCATGCCTGTGGTCATGCCATAAATGTGAAATAGAGGCAACACCGTGAGAAACGTCTCTTCTCCTGTGGTTCCTCTGAGCCAAGCGGCGCATGCAACGGCGTTGGAGACCAAGTTCATGTGCGTCAGCATAGCGCCTTTCGAGGTGCCAGTTGTTCCGCCGGTATACTGCAAAGCAGCCAAATCCTCTCGTGGGTTAATGTCGACTTTGGGCGGCTTCGGTAGATATCTAGTGAGAAGGTCTTGCATTGAGAAAATGTTTGGTCCATACTCAACCTTGTGAGATGGAATCTTCTTGGTCAGCGTTCCCAAAATCGCCAGCATCTTAGGCATGTAATCCTTGAGGCTGGCAACGATTACGCGTTTGACCTTTGTCTTGTCTATTACTTTCTGCACGATAGGATAAAGCGCGTCTAAGACAACAATCGTTTCAGCCTCGGAATCTTTCAGTTGGTGCTCAACTTCACGCTCTCGGTACAGCGGGCTGATGGCTGTCTCAATTGCGCCTATCTTCAGAATACCGTAATAAGCTATGACGAATTGGGGCATGTTAGCCAGATAAATGGCTACCTTGTCGCCTTTCTTCACGCCCAATGCGGCAAGAGCCGTCGCAAATCTATCGCTTAGCTCGTTAAGCTGTCGATAGGTCAAAGTTTTATCAAAATACACTGTCGCGATCTTGTCTGGATACTTTTCAGCCGTCCTCTTCAACAGATCACCCAGCGGAACATCAGGATAATCCAAATTCCTAGGAACACCTTCAGGCCAGAACTTGAACCAAGGCTTCTCAGAAGGCTTAGGAGGCTGAACTTGCTGAACTGGTTCAGGCTGCGGCTGTTCTGACGGTGGAAGCGACGCAGGCGCCTGTTTTTTAGTTCTTCTCTTTGATG
>CAZHWL010000021.1:4748-12535 GCA_964536035.1 uncultured Candidatus Bathyarchaeia archaeon
TTTTTTAGTTCTTCTCTTTGATGGCATAAACGAAAACCTGTTTCCTATATATCAAAGGCAAGACGTAATAATATTTTCTACAGAAGGATTGACGGTTGAAGACGGAGCAAGCGTGGATTCAATGCGGAGACATCAAGCTCTATGCTGAATTGCATATTCCTGATACTGTTCCTGCACCGGCGATTCTCATCTGTCATGGCATGAATGCTAGAGGTTTGCAGGGGTTGAGAATCTACGCGAGACTGGCGGAGGCTGCGTGCAGGGAAGGGTTCGTTTCGCTCGTTTTTGATTTTAGAGGTGTTGGGCGAAGCCTTGGAGTTTTCGATTATGGTGATGGTGAGCGGAAAGATGTCAGATGTGCATTGGATTATTTGTCATCTAGACCAGAAGTAGTGTCCAACCGGATTTTCGTGGTGGGGCATAGCTTGGGTGGAGCTGTCTCGCTCTATGTGTTGCGTAATGAGAAAAGGGTAAAGGGGTTGGCTTTATGGTCCACGCCTAAGAATCACAACTACAATGTGAAGAAGTTTATTAGACGCACGCGCGGAAAACTGGATCTCTACGCGTTTCTGATTCTTTCACGCGTGGACAAGCTGTTCAATGTCTCGAAGTTGTTCAAACTCGAAGTGTACGGAGTAGCTCTGCGCCCAAGACTAGTGAGAGAGAAGCTAATGAAGCTTGACGAGTGTGAAGCTGCTTCGAAACTTCATTTGCCGTTGCTCATAGCAATAGGCCGAGATGACATCATTGTAGGTGTGGATGAAGCAGAGGAGATTTATCGTTCAGCCAACGAGCCCAAAACCCTGCTTGTCATAGAAGGTGCAGATCATATTTACAAGGGAAAAGAGCAAGAGCTCATCAGCAAAACAATCAAATGGATAAAGCAACTGTTTTAGCAGTTTGGCTCAGGCGGCACGAACTCGTAAGTCGGTTCGCCTTCCTGCGAGATTTTGGCGACTAGTTTGACTTTCATGCCCACCTTGATCTGTGACAGCTTGAAACCGGTAAGCCAAGCGAGTACTTTCACGCCTTCTTTGAGCTTGCCAATCGCCACAGTGTACGGTTTGTACTGGCAGAATGAGGTCGGTCTGACCACGACGTGCGTGAACGTCTCGATTTCTGCTTCGCTGCTCAGCTCGATCCACTGCATGTCAGAGCACAAGCATTCAGGGCAGTCGGCAGATGGCGGAAAATACAGTTTTCCGCACTTGCTACATTTGGTTGCGTACACTTTTCCTTGTTTCAAGCCTTCCCAAAACTTCAAAGTCTTGCTGATCGGAATCTCTTGGACAATCGTTATCGATCTGGATTTTATTGCGGGCATAGATACTGAAGACATGTTTTCATCATCTCCTCAAAATCGTCACGTAGCAGTAGTGACCTGTGCCGCCCACGTTGTGGGCCAGACCAATATAGTTTTTCAAAGGAACTTGTCGACTCTTCTCGACAGCTTCTTCTCTAAGCTGTTTGGTCAATTCGTAAATCATTGAGCAGCCAGTCGCGCCGATTGGGTGGCCCTTCGCCTTTAAGCCGCCATCCATGTTGACAGGTATCTTTCCGCCGATTTCAGTCTGTCCTTCACGGAGGAGTTTTACGCCTTCGCCTCTGCCGCAGAAACCAAGATCCTCGTAAGCCATGATCTCTGCAATCGTGAAGCAGTCGTGAACTTCTGCAAAATCAACTTGATTCGGTGTTACTCCTGCGGCCTTGTATGCTCTTTCTGCCGCGGTTACGCTTGCGTCTAGACCGACGAAATCTGGGCGTTTGCTCAGGTTCGCTGTTCCGGAAGAGTAGCCGATTCCGGCAACCCACACGGGCGTGTCTATTTTGAGTTCTTTGGCTTTCTCTTCAGAGGCGACGATGATTGAGGCTGCACCGTCAGTCATTGGTGAACAATCATACAGCTTGAGTGGTGAAGCTATGACCATTGAGGACAGCACGTCATCCGCTGTAATCTTGGTTTGGAGCTGAGCCTTCGGATTCATGGCCGCGTATTTGTGGCTCTTGACAGCTACTAAGGCTAGATCCTCTTCAGTTGTGCCGTATTTGGCCATGTGAGCATTCGCATAAAGCGCGTAATATGCAGGAAAAGTCAAACCGAAGTTATGAAATTCCCAGAAATAGTAGCCTGCCCTTCCAATCCACTCCATAGCTGTAGCCGTGTCTATCTCCCGCATTTTTTCCACACCCAGAGCCATCGCAACATCAACGTGACCGCTTGCCACAGCGGAGTAAGCGGCAAAAAAGGCGGCGCTACCGCTTGCGCAGGCGGCTTCAACGCGCATCAAGCCAGCACCTGTTAAACCACAGTATTCGCTCACGACAACAGCTGGGAGTAGCTCTTCATACCAAGCTCCAGCACCTGTAGAGCCTACAGCAACAAACGGAACGTCCTTCGCCGCCAAATGTGCTTCTTCGAGTGAGGGTTTTACTGCCTCAAAAGCCAGTTCAGAAACGTTAACGTCGTTTCTGATCCCGAACTTGGAATTTCCAACACCGATAACTGCTACTTTGCGCATTTGCACCACTTCTGCTTCATTACCATATTTGGGCAAATATTGAATATATAAAGAAAAAAGGAGAGTTCGTGTCTACTTTCCTTTGAACTCGGCTTTTCGTTTAGAGAAAAGTGCTTCGACGCCTTCTTTGAGATCTTCCGTGGAGAAAGTCAAGCCCATCATGCTTGCCTCTAGGCGGAGACCTGCTTCCAGCGGCACTTGTGAACCAAAGTTTATGGCATGTTTTGCGTATTTCATGGCTATTGGTGGTCCGTCGCACAGTTTTTGAGCCCAAGCTTTGGCTTCTTCTCGTAGTTTCTCGTAGTGGACGACCTTGTTGACTAGGCCGATTTTTAGTGCTTCGTCGGCTTTTAGCTTCGTTCCGGGGATCATGATCATTTCTTTTGCTCTTGGCAAGCCGATAAGTCTGACTAGTCTTTGGGTTCCGCCCCAGCCGGGGATTAGGCCTAGAGATATTTCGGGGCTTCCAAGTTCAGCGTGTTCTGCAGCTATTCTGAAGTCGCATGCCATTGCCAGTTCTAGTCCGCCGCCGAGGGCGAATCCGTTGATTGCCGCTATGACTGGTTTGCTCATTTCTTCGATTTTGCCGAAGACTTTCTGTCCGGCTCTTGAGAACTCTTCAGCTTTGACGGGTGTTGCCTTTGGGAACATGGTTACGTCTGCGCCTGCGCTGAAGGCTCGGTCGCCGTCGCCGCTGATGATGACGCATTTGATGCTTGGGTCTTTTTCCGCGGTGTCCAGAGCGTCTGCGAGTTCTTCGATTAGGACATCGTTGAAGCTGTTGAGCCTATGTGGTCTGTTAAGGATTATCCAGAGTGTGCTTGCTTCTCTTTCGATTTTGACGGTTTCGTATGCTTTGCTCAATTCTTGTTCACCATTTCTATGTTTGCTTCGTGTGTCTATATTACTTTTTTAGTATTTTCTGAGCAGATACTTCAGCACTGTTAGCTTCTGAATCTCTCGTGTGCCCTCGTAGATTTCGGTGACTTTTGCGTCGCGGTGGTATCTTTCCACGCGGTATTCGCCTAAGTAGCCGTATCCGCCGAGCACCTGTATCGCGAAGTCTGTGACTTGCATGGCGATTTCGCCGGCGTAGAATTTGGCCATCGCCGTTACCATTGGGTCCATTTTTCCTGCATCGACAAGCCATGCTGCGCGGTAGGTTAGCCATCTTGCCGCTTCAATCTTTGTGATGGCTTCAGCCAGTCCTACACCGATCAGCTCATGCTGCAACAGTGGCTGTCCGAATGCTTCGCGCTGTTTTGAGTATTTGAATGCGATTTCGAATGCGCCTTGGGCCATGCCTACGGCTTGTGCGGCTACTCCTACTCGTGTTTTGTCGAAGAACTCCATCGAGCTGTGGAAGCCTTTGTTCAGTTCGCCCACAATGTTTGCGTCTGTAACCTTCACGTTTTCAAAGTGCACTTCGCCTGTCACTGAGCAGCGGACACCCATCTTGTCGTGCAGTTTTGATGTTTCTAGTCCTTGTGTGCCTTTGTCGACTACGAAGAGTGTTTCGCCTCGGTATGTCGGTCGTATCTTCGTGTCTGTTTGTGCTAGGACTACCACGAAGTCTGCGATGGTGGCGTTTGTGATGAAGGTTTTTGTGCCGTTGATCCACCATTCGTTTCCGTATTTTGTGGCTGTTGTTTCCATTTTTGTGATGTCGCTTCCGCTCACGTTTGGCTCTGTGAAGCATGCGGCGCTTGCCATGTCGCCTCTGCATATGGGCGGCAGATACTTCTCCTTCTGCTCCTTCGTGCCCAAGACAGCGATGAACTCGCTACCGAAGCAACCACTTGAAATAGCCACGCCGAGAGATGAGTCTGCGCGGCACATTTCCTCTATGGCCAAGCATGTTTCGAGCAGTCCGTATCCTTGTCCGCCATATTCTTCGGGAAAGCTGAGGCTTGTGAAACCAAGCTTGGCGGCAGCCTTGTACAAGTCCATGGGAAACTCTTCTTTTCTGTCAAGCTCCAAGGCCAGTTCAGGTTTGAACTCTTTTGCGCAGAACTCGCGTACTGCTTTCACGATTCCTAATTGCTCTTCTGTCAGTTCAAAATTCATTTAATAGAACCCCCTTCCGGTTTTCTTTCCCAGATTGCCTTTTGCTACGTAGTCTTCCAAGAGTGGACAGGGTTTATACATTTCCATCTTGTATTTGGCGTAAAGTTCCTTGAGCTTGTTCAATATTGTGTCTAGGCCTACGCGGTCGGCGTATTCGCATGGTCCTGAAGGCCAATAGGTGCCAAGCTTCATTCCTGTGTCAATGTCGGCGGGGTTTGCTGCGTCGTCGTGGATTAGCCATGCTGCTTCGTTGACAGCTACTGCCCAAGATCGGTCTACGTCATATTCATCTAGCAGGTTGAAGGGTATTCGTGGTCTGCCTTTGGTCCAGTCGTAGAAGCCGACGCCTGTTTTCTGTCCAAACTTTTTGTCTTTGATCAACGGGTCGATTACTTCAGCACATGGCTTGAACCGTTCTCCG
This sequence comes from uncultured Candidatus Bathyarchaeia archaeon, assembly GCA_964536035.1. GTDB lineage: Archaea > Thermoproteota > Bathyarchaeia > Bathyarchaeales > Bathycorpusculaceae > JBGPAV01. Next base: position 9,756 of record CAZHWL010000021.1, read on the forward strand.
TAGGCTTGATACAGTATGTTGCCCACTTCGTAGGCGATGTCCAGTCCTACAAAGTCGCCGAGTTCGAACCATCCCATTGGGAAGCCGCCTGTATATTTGACTGAGGAGTCTATGCCTTCCATGGTTGCCTCTTTTCTCTGGTAAGCCCAGAACGCTTCATTGAAGACGACTCCGAGTATGCGGTTGACTACGAAGCCGCGCACATCTTTTCTGACAATGATGGGTGTTTTGCCGAGTTTCTTGGCTAATTCTGTTAGTGTGTTCATGGTTTCCTGGTTTGTGCTGTCGCCTTTGATGACTTCGACTAGCGCCATCATTATTGGCGGGTTGAAGAAGTGCATTCCCGCAACTTTGTCTGGGCGTTTTGTTGCTTTGCCCATTTCTGTGATGCTCAATGTGGAGGTGTTGGAGGCCAGTATCGCGTGTGGTGGAGTTGCTGCGTCAAGTTTGGAGAATATGGTTTTCTTCAGGTCCATGTTTTCTGGTGCTGCTTCTATGGCGAGGTCAGCGTCTTTCCCCGCTTCCTCATAGCTGGTTGTTGTGTGTATTCTTGCCAGTGCAGCGTCGGCATCTTCCTGTCTGATTCTCTTTTTCTCAGCGAATTTGCTGAGACTCCATTTGATTTTTTCTTTGGCTTTTGCCAAGATCTCGTCGTTTATGTCTACCATTGTTACTTCGTAGCCGCTCATGGCCAGAAGCTGCGTTATTCCGTGGCCCATTGCTCCTGAGCCTACAACGGCTGCTTTCTTGATTTTTTCAGTTGACAATTGATAAAGTCTCCTAACTGTGCAAGAATATGGTTTGAGAAGGGAATGTAAATAAGACTTTTGAACTCTTGCTAAGTGTTTCGTTTCGAGATTGATAAAGAAAAGAGGATGGGAGTGTTTAGGGCTGTTTGGCTAGGTAGCCGGCGATCGTGTTCTTTTGAACTTCCGTTGTGCCTTCGTAGATTTCTGCGATTTTTGCGCATCGGTGGAAGCGTTCAACGTGGTAGTCGGCGAGGTATCCGTATCCGCCGAAGATCTGTATCGCATCGTCTGTGACCTCCATGGCTGCGCGGCCTGCAAATGCTTTGGCCATTGATGTAGCAACTGGGTTGGGTTTTTCGTGGTCATAGAGCCATGCGGCCTTGTACATCAATAGTCGTGCGGATTCGATTTTGATGGCCATTTCTGCGAGTTTGTGGCTTATTCCTTGGTAGTTGATTATGGGTTGTCCGCCTTGTTTGCGTGTTTTCGCGTATGCTAGTGCTTTTTCGAATGCTCCTTGAGCGGTTCCAACTGCCTGTGCAGCTACGGTGATGCGGGTTCCGTCGAAGAGTTCAAGCGTATAGTAGAAGCCTCTGCCCAAGTCACCGACAATGTTGGTTTCTGGAACTTTGAGATCACTCATTGCAAGTGAGCCAGTGACGCATGGTCGTATGCCCATTTTGCCGTGAAGCTTTGTTGCTTCGAGTCCGGGCATGCCTTTTTCGGCGATGAGCAAGCTTTGTCCACGGTAGGACGGCTGCGAGTTGGGGTCGGTTTGGCACAGGAGGATGAAGGTTGAAGCGGTTGTGGCGTTTGTGATAAATTCTTTAGCTCCGTTGATTACCCATTCATTTCCGCATTTGGCGGCGGTTGAGTCCATTCTCGTGATGTCGCTTCCGTGTTCAGGTTCTGTGAATGCTGCTGCTGCGAGTTTGTCGCCTTTGGCCAGTGGCGGAATGTACTTGCATTTTTGCTCTTCGTTGCCGTGTTTTAGGAGGACATCTGGGATCATGAGGTTTCCGAGGGATATGGCTACGCCGACGCCTGGGTCTACGCGGCACATTTCTTCTACGATTATGCAGTCTTCGAGGACGCCTAGGCCTTGGCCGTCGTATTGTTCGGGGATGCGCATGCTTATGAAGCCAAGTTGGGCGGCTTTCCTGTAGAGTTCGGATGGGAACTCTTCTTTTTGGTCGTATTCTAGTGCTAGTTCGGGTGTGAACTCTTTTTCTGCGAATTCTTTTACGGCTTTTTTGATTTCTTGTTGTTCGGGGGTTAATTTGAAGTCCATGTTTCTGTTTTTCTCCTTGTTCTTAGAGGTTATGTTTTCTGTGTTCGTAGTTCATTAATCTTGTTTTTCAGGGGCGGCACAATCTTGAACAGATCTTCGACTATGCCGTAGTCTGCGAAGCTGAATATGGGTGCCTTGGGGTCCTTGTTCACGGCTATGATGAGGTCGCTGCTTTTCATTCCGAGTATGTGCTGGAAGGCACCGCTGATGCCTAGAGCAAGATAGAGTTTTGGTTTGACCGTCTTGCCTGATGTGCCTACTTGCCTATCAGTGGGCAGCCAGCCTTTGTCAACAATTGGGCGTGAACAGGATAGGACTGCGCCGAAGGTTTTGGCCAGTTCCTCCACTTGGGGCATGTTGGCTACGTCTTTGATTCCGCGTCCTATGCCTACGAGTTTTTCTGCGGCGGTGATGTCTACGCCTCCGGGTGGTGGCAGAACGTATTGTAGGAAGCGTTTTTCAGTTATTTCTTCGGTTAGTGGTGAAGGTGTTTCTGTGATTTGGCCGTTTGCTGGTGGTTCAGGTTTTTTGGGTTGGAAGGTGGCTTGTCTGATTGTGGCCAGGTATGTTTCAGCTTTTCTTGCTGTGGCTTTGGCGTTTACTTTTCCGCCATAAACCTGTCTTGTGACGGTGAAGGTGTCGCTTTCGAAGGCGAAGTCAATGAGGTCTGTTGCTAATGGAAGGTTTAGTTCTGTTGCAAGTCTGGGTGCTAGGTCTATGCCTTGGCTTGTGTGACCCAT
>CAZHWL010000022.1:0-7184 GCA_964536035.1 uncultured Candidatus Bathyarchaeia archaeon
CACCACGGCAATTATGATGAAGATTATCACTGCAACTATGCTTATTGCAAATGCTTTGAGCCAACCACAGTCGAAGAAATGTTTTATCAAAGCAAGCCAGACGATGAGTTGAATCAGCGAAGCAAGTATGCCTGTAAACAAGACAGAGAAGATAGAGCCAAAAACCGTTCCGATAAGAACTATCCAGATTGCATCGGTAAACTTTGCCTTTTGCTTGTCAGTCAAAGCTCTGCCAGCCAGCCATAGAACAGGAGACAGCACAATCGTAGGAATAAGGATATGCAGAATTATGTCTATCACAAGCTTATCCAAATTGGCAGCCAAATGTCCACAATCCTCCAAATATTACCGTTCGATATCTCAATATCGTCTTAATAATATTTGTCACACAACGTCAAAACCTGCCAAGCCTGATTCAGCAGAACCAAGCTTTTAATTGAAAATTAGCTGAACTAAACAGCCTCTGTCGAGAAGAAAACCTGAAAGTTCTCCAAAATCTGCTCTGAGACTTCAATTTCTGAAAACTGTTTGATCTCGGCTATGGCTTTCACAACGACGGGTATGTAGGCAGGTGTTGTTCTTTTTCCCTCGAAGGGTTTTCTGAAATAGTGGACGGGCCCGTCCGTTTCCGTCATTATATTAGTCAGCGGTACCTTTCTGACGACATCTTGTATGCCATTTGAATATACTGTTGGCGGCCCTTCTGTTATGTAATACCCGTTCGCTACTGCCTTGTCCAACGCGCTTATTGGGTTACTAAACCAGTGAAGCAAAACTTTCTTCAACCTGTAAGAAGGCAGCATATCCACAATCTGCGCTGTCGTGCCCCGAGAATGAACAACCACTGGCAAATCTAGTTTTTCAGCCAAATGCAGCATTTCATCAAAAACCCTAATTTGTTTATCCCAGACATCCATATACTTAGAGTCTAAACCTATCTCTCCAATAGCAACCAAAGCCTCGTTGTGTCTCTGCTCCTCAATGAGTCTAATCGTCTGCTGCTTCTCTTCTTCCGTTATTGTCTGCACGTTCCAAGGATGAATTCCTAAAGCAGCATAGACCAGTCCAGAATATTTCTCTGCCAGCCTCAAGCTTTCCCTACAGGTTTTCAAATCCACAGAATTTGAAACAATAGCCACGACGTTCGCTTTTCTACCCTCGGAAATAACCTCATCAACGCAGCCAACATATTCCTCGTCTGAAAGGTGAATGTGAGCATCAACGAATCTCATGTTTTTCTCTCACAGACTTTCCCGTAAACTAGCAATTAACCGCTCTAATATTTTCTTCTCTTGATTCTCAAGCATCCGTGGCAGCTTGTGCCAAATACTTAACAAAAACCGTTAAATACGCCTTCTAATAGAAAAAGACGCTACGAGGAGTCTTTATGACCGATTTAGATTTAGCTGTAGCTCCCATGCACAGACTCTGCAAAAAAGCAGGAGCCGACCGCGTGAGCGAAGCCGCAGCGAAAGAACTTGCTAAGGCGTTGGAAGAGATCGGCGTGAAAATCGCCAAGGAAGCTTTGGATTTTGCGATGCACGCTGGCAGAAAAACCATAAAATCAGAGGACATAGAGATCGCTGCTAAGAAAATCATGGTCAGATAACCCTTTCTTTCCCTTTCTCTTTTTGTATGAACCAAACGTAATGTTGAAATAACTCCATAGCATTTCTAGCGTAGAAAACCTAAAGAAGCACGAAACAACCTTCACTTGATAGAAGCTGATAATAATGGGTGGAAAAAAGAAACTTAACCTGAAACAGATGGAGCGACAGCAAGACAAGAAAGACGAAGAAGACGCAAAAAAAGAGAAGAAAAAGGAGAAGACTGGACTACCGAAAGAAAAGAGACTGCTCGGAATCGTCGCTCCAGACGCCAAGAATGAGAAGTTGGTCGGCGAACTAAAGAAAATGAACGTTCTCACCCCATACGCTGTAGCGTCGCGTCTCAACATACGGATCAGCGCCGCAAAAGATTTTCTTGAACAACTTGAAGCAAACGGCACCATCCACTTGGTTTCAGGAAACCATAACATCAAGATATACAAACCAGACTAGCACAACAGTCTGACCCTTCAAATTCTTTAAAGCTCTTCATTGAGCATAGGGAGCGTATTTTTATCGCCGAGTTTCCGGAAAAGATTTACACTCAAGCAGAAGTGAAGAAAGCTAAGGAGCTCATTGACAAAGGTTACAGACACGAGATCAAAATCAAGGGAAGCCTTAACTTCAGACAGAAAGTGGAAAAAGCTTTGGAACTCGTTAAAACTGCAGGTTATTACGATTTTCTAGCAACATACATTAGGGAAATAGAGGAGATCGACGGATTAACCCAGCTTCGAAACGCTGATGCCACAATATGGACTAACAAGTACGCTGTTCAAAGCCCGGTTGATGCTGCCAGCCTCTTCGTGCAGAAAGCGAACCACATGAAAGAATACTTGGAACTCACAGATTATTATGGCGGAGAAGCTGAAAAACGATCAAACTCAAAACGTATTGAATTTCTCGAAATCCTAAAAACAAGAAGCCAAGAAAAGGAAGTCAAAATTGAATGTGAAAGACTTCTGGGACTGTGGCGTGAAAGCTCACTGGTTTACTAGTTGCTCAACTCTGATTTTTGTGCCGCTTTTCACTTGTTTGAACAGTTCCAAGTTCTTTGTAATTTTGCCCAATATGTTCACTGGACTGTATGGCTGAGTCACGCCGTAAAATATGCATATAGCGCTTCCCATCGGCCAAAACGCAATCGTCCCATTTTCTACTGTAGCTTTCGCCTTCTCCTCGCCCATTTTGATGGGCGTTTCAAAGTAAACCTCTTCCTTCCATAGTGCTGCTCTGCCTTCGACAGGAAGTTTTCTCATTATCATGTCGATTGTTCGAGGGGCCAGAAAGCGGACTAGTTCTGCTTCGGCCTCACCCAGACCTTCAATGATAAGTTTGATCTTCACTCGTGAAACGTCTGTCGCTACTTCTTCGCCAGTCATCTATTTTCCACATCTTTTCAGAAATTCGTCAATAACCTGCTCGAGTGACACTGGGCCAAGCACTTTGAGCTCGTATCTTACCCTGACGGTTGGCTTGTTCAACGTGATTATTCGCCTCAAATCGATCGGCGTGCCTATAGCGATAACGTCACATGGGATGCGTTCAATTGTCTCCTTCAACTCAGCCACTTGTTTGTCGCTGTAACCCAAAGCTGGAAGGATAGCGCCCAAATGTGAATATTTCTTGTAGGCCTCTTGAATCGAGCCGACAGCATACGGCTTCGGATCAACGATCTCCTTTGCACCAGCATTCTGAGCCATTATTGTGCCTGCACCATAAGGCATGTTGCCGTGCGTCAACGTCGGACCGTCTTCGATAACTAGTACACGTTTGCCTCGGATCAGCTCAGGGTTGTCAGCAGTCACTGGCGAAGCAGCATCCAAAATCCTCGCCTTCGGATTGATCAGCTTAATGTTCTCTCTGACTTGCGTCACTTTTCGCGGGTCAGCTGTATCAACCTTGTTGATTATAACAACGTCGGCCATTCGAACATTCTCTTCACCTGGATAATAAGTGAGCTCGTGGCCAGGTCTGTGTGGATCAGCTATGACAATGTTTAGGTCTGGCTTGTAGAAGGATGTATCGTTGTTGCCTCCGTCCCAGACTATCACGTCTGCCTCTTTCTCGGCTTCACGCAGAATCTTCTCATAGTCTACTCCTGCATAGACGATTATGCCGTTGTCAATGTGCGGCTCATACTCTTCTCTTTCTTCAATCGTACACTTGTGCTTGTCCAAGTCTTCGTATGAAGCGAAACGCTGCCACACTTGCTCCCTTAAGTCGCCGTAGGGCATAGGGTGCCTAATGGCTACAACTTTCAATCCTTTGCTTTTCAGAATCTTCGCGACTGTTCGGCTGGTTTGGCTCTTGCCTGATCCTGTTCTTACAGCACAGACGGAAACTATTGGAACCTTTGACTTCAACATTGTAGTCTTCGGACCCATTAGACGATAATCTGCGCCGCTTGCAAGCACCAGCGAAGCCTTATGCATTACATATTCATGGGAAACGTCGCTGTATGCGAAGATCACTTGATCAATATCATGTTCCTTAATCAGTCTTGGCAGATCCTCTTCAGGCAATATCGGTATGCCTTTCGGATAATTAGCACCTGCAAGTTCTGTTGGATAATTTCTTCCCTCGATTCCCGGAATCTGCGTGGCAGTGAAAGCTACAACCTCGTAAGCGTCGTTGTTCCTAAAGTAAACATTGAAGTTGTGAAAATCTCTACCTGCCGCGCCCATTATAATAACCTTAATTTTCTGCATCATTGATGCCTCCTCAAAACCCCAGACGGGATTTCAATACTACCATACGATTCTATTTAAACCTAGCGTGGAAAAAGGGACTAACGCAATAGGTTCAGCACAGTCTTTGCAATGTAATCTATCTGTTCTCCAGTTACGCTAGGATGCACTGGTAATGATAAGACTTGCTGTGAAGCTTTTTCTGTTTCAGACAGCTTGTACTTGCCATACTTCGCATAGAATGGCATCAGATGAATTGGGTTCACATAGCAGATCATGGCTCCAATCTCCTTTTCCTTTAAACTCTCGACAACTTTGTCTCTCTGTGCTTTCTTGGCATTCTTCATCCTCACCGTGTAAAGATACCAGCTGTGTTTGTATCCGTCGGGCACAATTGGCAGCTGCAAGCTCTTGGACTTCTTCAGCTTCTCCGACAGTCTTTTGGCGTTTTCGCTTCTTCTGGCCACGAACTTCGGAAGCTTCTTTACCTGCACACAGCCTATTGCTGCTTCGACTTCCGGCATGTGGTAATTGTGTCCCAGCATACCTGACATGTACTTCTCTTTTTCTCCATGGCTCCTCATGCATCGCGTTGTCTCTGCGATCTTATCGTCGTTTGTCGTTATCATTCCGCCTTCGCCGGTTGTCATGTTTTTGCTTCCGTAGAAGCTCCAGCAGGCGGCATCGGCAAATGCCCCCGGCGGCTTTCCCTTGTAAGATGCGCCGTGCGCTTGAGCTGCATCCTCGATGATTTTCAATCCGTGCTTATCAACCGTCTCTCTTATAGGTTGCATGTCAGCGGGTAGGCCGTAGAGATCCACGGGCATTATGGCCTTAGTCTTCTTGGTTATGGCCTTTTCAACAGCTTTCAGTGAAACGGTGTATGTTAAGGGATCAATGTCCACGAAGACAGGTTTTGCTCCAATCATAACCACGACTTCGGCCGTCGCCACGAATGTGAAGCTTGGCAGAATCACTTCGTCGCCATGTTTTACTCCGGCAGCTACAAGTGAAGAGTGTAGCGCTGCTGTTCCAGTGTTCATGGCTATGGCATGCTTTGCCTTCATGAACTTAGCGAAGGATTTCTCGAACTCTGTAACCATTGGACCGGCGCCAAGTCCATGGGTGAGCGCGCCGCTCTTCATGACTTTGATGACAGCTTCGATCTCTTCTTTTCCGATCTGCGGTGCGTTGATCTGAATCATGTTCACGCCTTTCAGTTACTATGCTATTGTAATGTATTAAAATTGTGCAGTCGGATCACATGTGTATCGATGGATTCTCTTCTTAACAATGCGGATTCCGCTGTCTCGGGCGGTATCAACAAGTATGGCGGGTATAAGCGTATAGCCAAGACATTTCAGCGTCAACCGTGAGCTTAGGCTGATGTTTGAAGGGTTAAGATATGCCAGACACTCGTGGAGGATGTTGCCAAGCATCTAAACTTGGAGGTTATTGAAGAGAGTTGATTCCCAAGCTGCTGAGCGTGAAAGAAGTGGCCAAGGTTTCAGTGTACTAAGTGTACTCGGACATGCGGCTTGAACAGTTCGTCGATCAGGTTCGAACGAAGGTTCTATCATAGCAGCTGAACAACTTTTATATTTATTGTGTCTAGTAGTTACGCTTCAAAGGCGAAAATCATGGTAGACTTTAGCTTCACACAGGAGCAAGAGCTTTTTCGAAGTGCCATTCGAGAATGGTGCACGAAGGAATTGCCCTTGGAGAAAATCAGAGAGATGGACAGCAAGGGTGAAGTTTTCCAAGAGGTTTTGAAGGGCATGGCTGATATGGGCTTGCTCATTATGACGGCTCCAGAAGATCACGGTGGGGCTGGAGCTGATTGGGTCACGGCTTGCATCGCTGCAGAAGAGCTAGGTTATGCTGATGTGAGTATTGCACTGCCAGTGCTTTGGCTCGTCGGTTCATCTTGGGGTTACGTTGTTGACAAGTATTGCAGTGAAGAGGTGCGAGAGGCTGTCATCCGTAAGGCCATCAAAGGCGAGGCCTTCATAGGCATAGCTTCCACAGAGGCCGGCGGAGGCTCAGATGTGGCGGCTTTCAAGTCAACGGCACGAAAAGAGGGAAACGACTGGGTTCTCAATGGCGAGAAGTTGTACATCAGCGGGACAGAAGAAGCCAAGAAGTGGGGCGGAGGCTACTTTGTTATTGCGAGGACATCGCCGGCACCACCGGAAGCTATGCATCGTGGAATGACTGGTTTCTACTTGCCCATTGATGCCCCCGGCGTTGAAGTTTACAAACGATTCGAGGACATGGGAAGAATGGCAATTTCGACAGGCGGTTTTGCGATGGAAGATGTGAGGTTGCCGGATTCCTATCGTGTGAGCGAGGTTGACAAAGGCTTCTACTTAACGATGGAAGGATTTGATAACGCGAGGATTTTGATTGCCGCTGTGTGCGTTGGTGCTGCTCGAAGAGCTTTGGATGTTGGTATGGAGTACATTAAAGAGCGCAAAGCGTTCGGTAGACCAATCGGCAAGTTTGAAGGAATACAGTTTGAACTAGCAGATGATTGGGCACAGCTTGAAGCATTGAAATCTCTGGCGTATCAGACGGCGTGGATGAATGACATGAAGTACAAGCATGGCAAGTTTTCAGCTCTTGAAGTAGGCAGGTACATTGCTGCATGCAAACTGATTGCACCGCACTTGGCTTTCGACATATACAAACACGCAATGATATGGATGGGCGCCTACGGCTACACGAAGGAATGCCCACTTGAAATGGGATTGCGAGGAATAATGAGCTACTGCGTCGGAGCAGAAGGAGCCAGCAACATACAGAGAACAGTCATAGCCAGAGAACTACTAGGCAAAGACTACATACCATACAAGTAACAACCCAATTCTTCACACTTTTAACTTGT
>CAZHWL010000022.1:7284-12423 GCA_964536035.1 uncultured Candidatus Bathyarchaeia archaeon
GGCAAGAGATTTTAATCTGGCTCTTCAATAAGGCTACTACGGCTAGGAGCAAGATGGCGCAACAACGACTGGATCAGCTATTCTTGAAGACAGAAACCAAACCAGTCAAGATCATTGAAAAAGCAGTTCAGCCTATCAGCCAACCGAAGAAAGAAGAGCAAGGACCCAGAAAACAGGGTTCTACTCCTTTGGCTCCAGACAATCTGCCTCCATCGTATTTTGTCTCTGCCACATACAATGGTCGTCTCAAGAAGGCGGTTATCAAGCTTTACGAGCCAGACTCGGGACAAATATATTTCTGGCTTGACAACACTGGACATCAACCCTACTGTCTTACTAATCTTTCACCTTATGAACTCGAAAAACTTGATCGTGTGAAAAACCATGAGGGCTTCGACCGATTTGAGATAGTGGAGAAATTCGATCCGCTTCAAGATAAAGAGGTAAGCGTAACCAAGATCATCACAACTGACCCTTTGGCTGTTGGAGGACGCCCAGCCGGATGCATAAGGGACATAATTCCAGAAGACTTCCCAAAAGTGTCAGAAACTTTCATTGATCAAGACCAGATCAAGCTCTGGGAGTCTAAGATCAAGTATTATCAATCATACATTTATGACAGGCAGCTTGCGCCTGGAATGCTTTACGAAGTAAAAGACGGAAACTTGATTCAGAAGAAACTTGAAGCTGCTGAGGAAACGGTGGCTCAGATAAAGCAGGTTTTCAAAGATGCCACGGAGGAAGAACTTCAGTTCATCGAAGAATGGGCTCGCCTTCTAGAGTATCCGGCTCCAAAGTTCCGTCGCGTAGCTCTCGATATAGAAGTGTTGGCGTCTATCCCGACGAGGGTGCCTGACCCAAGAGAAGCAGCTCACCCAGTTATCTGCGCTTCACTTTACGGCTCAGATGGAGTGCAAAGAGTTCTGCTACTGAAACGAGAGGGCATGCGTGAAGGAACTGAACACCTTCCTGCTGATGTAACAGCAGAGTATTTTGACACAGAAGATAAACTCATAAAAACCATCTTTGAAGCTCTATGCACCTACCCCTTCGTCATAACCTTCAATGGCGACGACTTTGACCTGCACTATCTGGCCAACAGAGCTGAAAACTTGGGCATAAAAAGAAGCGAAATCCCGATTGAGGTGGGCAAACGCACGTGCGCATTGCATTACGGCGTGCATATTGACTTGTACAAGTTTTTCTTCAATCGTTCAATCCAGATCTACGCCTTCAGCAACAGATACCGCGACGTGACTCTAGACGAAGTTGGAAAAGCCCTCATCAACACAGGAAAGATCAAGTTGGGAAAAGCCTTTGGAGAATTAACCTACACTGAGCTTGCTAAATACTGTTTCAAGGATGCAGAGATCACTTTCAAACTCACTAGCTTTGAAGACGAGCAAACCATGAAGCTCATCCTTGTACTAGCTCGAATTAGCACGATGCCTATGGAAGACGTAAGCCGACAAGGCGTGTCTCGCTGGATAAGAAATTTCATGCAACGCGAACACCGCAAAAGAGGCATGCTCATACCTGAAGCAAAGGACATACTTGCCATAAAAGGAAAAACGTCAACCAAAGCCATAATCAAAGGTAAAAAATACAAAGGCGCAATAGTCGTTGACCCCACGCCCGGCGTGTACTTCAATGTGGCGGTCATGGATTTTCCAAGCCTGTACCCGTCAATCATAAAAGTCTGGAATTTAGGCTACCAGTCCATTCTATGCGGACATCCGGAATGCCGAAGCAACACCGTACCAGGCACGGAAAGTTGGGTTTGCACCAAGAAAAGAGCCCTAGAAAGCCTCCTCATTGGCTCGCTAAGAGATTTGAGAGTACAATGGTACAAGAATAAAGCGAAGGACAAGACGCTTCCACCCGAGCTTCGAAGCTGGTACAACGTCACACAAGGAGCACTGAAAGTTATTCTCAACGCCAGCTACGGAGTGTTCGGCGCCGAAACCTTCGACCTGTACTGCCCGCCTGTGGCTGAAGCAACAGCAGCGATCGGCAGACACTCGATAACCCAAATACTCAAGAAAGCGCAAGAACTCGGAATACAGGTGCTTTACGGAGACACAGATAGCCTCTTCTTGAAAAACCCGTCAAAACAGCAAATCGACGAGCTAGTTCGCTGGACAGAACATGAACTGAAAATGGGCCTAGACGTGGACAAAGTGTACAGGTATGCAGTTTTCAGCTCAAGAAAGAAAAACTACCTCGGCGTCCTAGAAGGCGGCGCAGTTGACGTCAAAGGCTTGACGGGAAAGAAGAAACATATTCCAATTTTCATCAAGAAAGCTTTCGACAGGATGAAGCAACGATTAGCAATGGTGAAGACACCGGCAGACTTCGAAAATGCAAAGAAAGACATCGCTGATGTAGTTCGAGACTGCCACATGAAGCTGAAGAGGAGAGAATGGGAAAGCTTGGATGATCTAGCATTTCACGTCGTTTTAGGCGAAGATCTTGAGCACTACACGAAGACAACGCCGCAACACGTTAAAGCTGCAAAGATGATGAAGGACATCAGGGCAGGAGACCTCATAAGCTTCGTGAAAACTACACGAGAGCCACATGTAAAGCCTGTTGAGCTTGCGACAAAGAATGAGATAGACGTTGACAAGTACGTAGCTTATCTTCACTCAACATTTGACCAAGTATTAGACGCGTTGGGTTTGGATTTTGAAGAAATAATAGGGTTGACGAAGCTGGAACGATTCCTCGGCTAGGCATTATTCATCAACAGTTTTCAGTCCGTGAGATTTCAGTGGCTTCAGAATATTTGGGCGGCTTAGTATTACAAGAAGCAAGTATCCGATTCCTGCAATTGCGATCAGACTGCTGATGGTTACGCTGACAATCATAGCTGCTGTTGCCGGCAGAACACTGAGCATTTCTGGCGGTGGGAAGAACATCGTTAGATATGCACCAACCACAAATCCTATGGGCAGGGCTCCTGCAACGCATGCGATGAATCGATGTCTGCGAAGCAGGAGGATTACGCTTGCTGCAATCAGGTTAGCAATTGGTCCGAATATGACGTCTTGAACCCCAATGAGATAATAGGAGTTGGTGAGGAGACAGCCTAAAGTGACTCCGCCAACAGCAGACCAGCCAAATAGGGCAGACAAGGCAATAAGACAGTCAGCCACTCGTAGCTGAATTGGCCCGTAGACAGTTGGATTGCCGACTGAAATCATTTGAAGCACGTTTATTACAACGTACAGAGCTGCGAATACAGCCGTCAATGTCAGATTTCTACTGTCAATTTTCATTTTTTCACCTCCGACGCCGGGATTTATACTGGCGGAACGGGTGGAGGCCCACTCACCCGCCAATAGGCTCAACGCTAGGATTCTTGACTATTAAAAGCTATTGCGGAAACAACTATTCTTCGTTGGTCTTTGCGTAATTTTTCCGTTGATGGGCAGGTATTTTTGGTTGGTTGTCTAATGTGCTGGGGCAACAGGCTCGCTGGTCTGCTCCTTTGGTGTTTCAGCCTGTGGCGTGGTGGCTGATAGTTGAGCTTCTACTTCTACATCAGCGTTTTCTGCTGAACCTTGCGACCGTTGTGAACCTAGCAAGTCCTGAGGCGGCGGAGGCGTGTTTAAAACCGTTGAAAGGAGGTACATTGCAGTGAAGGCATGTTGATAGATTCTTGGGAGGATTCGAGGCATTTTGGTTTCTGTGTCAACTTCCAGTACTTTGCGTATATCTTCATCTTTTCCAGTTAGAGTAGCGGTGCCTTCAATCTCGAATCTGACCAAACCGGGTTTGGTGTTCAGTTGCAGGCCGAAACCGACAATGACCATCTGGCTTTTGCGTTCCTTCTCTTCCAGCTTCGCTTTTGCGTTGAAACTGACGGTGTTGATGTCGCTCTTAACGGCCAGTCTGTTTCCTATTAGACTGGTGATTTCTATTTTGATCGAAACATTAGGAACTGGCGAAGCTGGACAGATAGTAGATTCCCCACAGTAGCAAGCTAAGTTATGAAGCTAGCTGGTTAACCTCCTCAACTAAGCCTCGACATTGACGTGCTTTTGCCTTTTGTGTGTAACAGTTGACTACATACAAGCTCAAGAGCCTCGTTTTCTGAGTTGTGGCAGTCAAGCAAAGAAAGCCACTAGGGTTGTAACGGCTACTAAGAACGAAATCAGCAACACTGTCTGTTTCTCAGTTAAAGGACGATGGTAAGTCGTCAATGTGACTAGGCTTCGAACGTGATCTGATGACAGTTTCTTTCCATCAAAAGATACGCTTGCTTTGGTTCTGTGGAAAAAGTATGTTAGAAGAATCAACGAAGAGTTGAGTATGTAGGGTAAGATGGAGATTATTAGGTTGGATTTTAGATCTGTGATAATCGCGAATGCGGCAAGTGTTATGCCAATTGAGAAGGAGCCGGTGTTGCCTATGAAGATTTTGCCCAGAAAATTGAAGGCGGAAAGCAGCAGCCAAACGATCAATGGAGCATACAAAAGGACAGCATATTGCCCAGAAATAAGCATCAGACCAATCAAGACTATGGCAGGAGGAATTGTTTCTAAGCCGTTTAGACCGCCAAGCTGGTTGACAGTGTTTGTTACTACAGTCACGAGCAGCGGAATTATCAAGAAATAGTACCATAGCCCAAAGTCGATTTTTCCGATAAGAGGAATGGTTATTGAAGGACGCAGATCAAGGCTGAAAGCAAAGACAACTAAAGGTATGGCAGCGATCAGCGGAAGAAATGCTTTGTGTCTCCATTTAACATCGATCCAGTCATCTAGAAGACCCATGAAGCCGCCGAAAAGAATGCATACGGCAAGTGTCAAAGGTGCAGTCAAAGGTGCAGAAATTTCTGCGTTTGGGCTTTTGATGATATCAAAGAAGTATATGAGGAAAAGATAGGTTGTGCTGGCTAGCACGTAGAAAACGCCCAGACCATTCGGAATCATAGGTTTGTTTGGTTTATGCTGGTCTGGGACCTTTGGAAACAAGCGGTTTCTCCTTTTCTTATGGGTTTTCGCTGTCGTATTTCTGCCAATCTATCTCATACAAGCACACAAGCGGAATAATGCCAACAGCCTCATTGTTGCTGTAGCCGATGGCGCCATAATTGCTTAAGGAAACATCAGTGGAAAGCATTTTTCCAGC
>CAZHWL010000023.1:0-12237 GCA_964536035.1 uncultured Candidatus Bathyarchaeia archaeon
CAATACACGTTTATGTGCGGTTGGTTAAATGCTTTCTGAGGTTGTCTTCTGGTGCCGAGTTTCAGAAAACACTTCTAGAACACAAACAAGTAAGTATAATCAAGAACTAGCTAGGAAAACTTGCTAAAAAGTGGGATTTCCATCATGCCTTTCAGCCATCTCTTGGTGAACACCTCTAACTACGGACAAAAACCCTTAGTGTGGTATTGCTGCTATCGTGGTTATTGTGAATGGTGCAATTATGCTGAGTGCGAAGCCGCTGCTGAACGCGGTGATCAGCGCTTCTGAACCGCAGTACTTTACGATAACGGGCAATGTTGTGTCCATGGTTGTTGCTCCGCCGAACGCTATAGGTGCGTAGCGATCTGCCTTCGCCACCAAAGGAATAGTCACCACGGTGAACAGTTCGCGCAGAAAATTCGCCAAGAATCCGAGTGCTCCAAACTCTGTGCCAAAAAACTGTCCCACCATCGGTCCCGCCAGCGTGTACCAGCCAAAACCGGCACTAACCGCCATTGAGCCGACAACACCAATTCCTAAAACGTATCCGCCAACCAAACCTCCAAAGATGCTGCCTAGAGCAATGGAAAAGGGAACGACAAGAATTTTGAATCCTTTTTTCCTGAGCTTTCCTACAGCCTCCTTGTCCATTCCAAACGTAAATCCCATGGCAAACAAGAGCAGGAGAAGTGAGAACTCGAACGCATAGTTAGACACCCAAGCGTTGTCGAACAGTTTTCCAAAATTGTTGTTCAAATAGCCTGCAATGCCTCCGAGAATGAGGGCAAGCAAAACGTATTTTATCATTCCAGCTTCACCAGTTTTCTGGCCACCTTCAAGAAAACGATGCTGAAGACCACAGACAAAGCCATGATCACGACGGCGTTAACTCCGATAGCAGGCATGGATGCCAAAAGCTCGTTGTTTGAGCCTATGCTGAAACCCATGGAAAAGATCAGTATAATGATGGCTCCGAACACGACTTTTCCGAGGTCAACACGCTTCTTTTCTCGCAGCACGTATCCTAGTCCTATGCCTGCGATGAGAGCTAGAACAAGAGTAAGCATTGACAAGTCGATCACTGTTCACACCAACCACGTAGACAAGATTCACTCTTAAGCGATTTAATATTTCCCAAAAACTGGAGAAGAAAGAAGAAGAGTGTTGTGTGCTTAAGCGTCTTCAAAGAACTCTTCGGCTTTCGGAGGTGTCGGTTGCAAGCCTCTGCGTTCGCGGATTTGCTTTATGATTTCTGCCTGCATCTGCTCTGGGACAATTGCCCATCTGCTGAACTGCGTAGCCCAGAAGGCTCTTCCCTGAGTCGAAGATCGCAGCTCTTCTGCAAGTCCGAAGGATTCGGAAACTGGCATTTCTGCTTTGACCACAATCATTTCTTCCTCATTTACCATGTCCAAGATTTTGCCACGGCGCTTCTGTACTATTGCAATAACGTTGCTCACGAACTCGTTCGGCACTTTACACTCGAAAGCTATCAGTGGCTCCAACAGCTTCGGTTCACTCAACAAGAACGCGCACCAGATAGGTCTCCATGTCATTGGCAGAACCTGTGCTGGTCCTCTGTGCACTGGGTCCTCGTGAACCGTAACGTCTTCCAAGTTTACTTTCAGTCCGAATGCTGGTTCTTTGGCTAGGACAGAGGTAAAAACAGCTTCGCGGAAACCAGATTTAACGTGGTCCATAATCTCGTCAACATACTGTCTTCCTTTAATCCTGTTAACAAGCAAGTTGTTGCCTTCGATGGCCACAACGCTACGTGCGTCTTCTGTTGACCAGCCGAACCCTTTGAGAGCCTTCTGTCTCTCGTCGCGTGTCTGCATCTCGGTGATCTTCTCTGATCTGATTGCTTCAAGGATCTCTTCAGGCAACTTCTCTATCGTTATCCAAAGCTTGTTGTGCTTGTTGGGGCTCTTGCCCATAATCGCTGGACCCTTGTAGTCGCGGCTGATGGTTTCACGGTAAATCACGATGGGCTTGCTTGTCTTAACTTTCAAGCCGGCTTCCTGCATCCTGTAAGCTGTAATCTCAAGGTGCAGTTCACCCATACCGCTCAGCAGGTACTCGCCGCTTTCCTTGTTGATCAAGAAGTGCAAGTTGGGGTCTTCAGTTGTCAGTTTGTGCATTACTTTGTCGAACAGCGGCAGGTCTTTCACGTCAGCTGGCTCAACAGCTACGGTAACCACGGGGTCTGAGACATATTTCAAGCCCTCAAATGCTTGAGTGTTCGAGTCAACTTCTGCGACGGTTTCACCAACATGGATTGACGGTAAACCTGATAACGCGGCAATATTTCCAGCTGGAACTTGGTCAATTATTTCTCTGTCTGCAGCCATACTCATGTAAACCTGCTGGATCGTGCCTTTCTGATGACTGTTGATGAGGCTAACTATCTTTCCTTTTTCCACTAAGCCGCTGAAAACTCTCCCGATAGCGATAACTCCACTATGAGGATCAACTTCGATCGTGGTAACACACATGAGAAGCGGTCCCTTCGAATCAACCTTGGCCATTGACTTGCCTACGGCACTGTTCGGGTCACCAGGCCAAATTTGGCTCTGCCTGTAAGGCTGCGCCTGCAACGGATTGGGCAAGTGCTCGACAAACATGTCCAGAATTGGCTCATGCAGTGGCGCCTTCTTGCTTAGAGCGTCAACTTTTCTGCCCACTTCCTCATATTCGCCAGTGTAAGCGTCAATTATGTCCTTGAAGCTGATGCCTTTAGCCTTCATGTGCGGCAGGTTCAAACCCCACTTGTGAAGTGCTGAACCAAAACCTACGCGGCCATCCTCCACAGTAACCTTCCAGTCCTGTTTATGCTCAGGCGGTGCATGCTTCTCAATAAGATTGTTTATTCTGAGAATGACCTTGGCAAACTTGCGCTGGATCTCTTCAGGTGTAAGTTTGATCTCTTTGATGAGCCTGTCAACTTTGTTGATGAAAAGAATGGGCATGACCCTTTCGCGCAGAGCCTGCATCAACACTGTCTCCGTCTGAGTCATCGGACCTTCTACGGCATCCACCACAACAAGTGCGCCGTCAACCGCGCGTAAGCTTCTGGTCACGGCACCGCTGAAGTCAATGTGGCCGGGTGTATCAATCAGGTTGATCAGGTAGTCTTTTTCTTTGTAAGTGTGTGTCAGACTGATGTTTGAGGCGAAAACAGTCATCTGTCTCTTCTGCTCAAGTTCCCATGAGTCAAGAAACAGCTTCTGTCCAGCCGTCTTCTCGCTGATGATGCCTGCAGCAGCCAAAAGGCTGTCTGAAAGCGTGGTTTTCCCGTGATCCACGTGGGCTATGATGCTTGTGTTTCTCACTATTTCCGTAGTATTCATCAGTTTGACGATTTCTTCAACTTGCTTATAACGACCCATAACAAAACCTTCTTTAGCCTACCAGAACCTTCCTGAATACACCGCAATTAACACAGTTCGAAGCATTCCAAACCTTCGTTGCTCAAGACGAGCGCTATGGAAATGAAAACTGCACCCTATTAACTTTTTGATAGAAGAATTCCAGTTGGTTTCTCGTGTCACAGATTATTTTGTCATGGGACTATCGAAGTCTTCATGTTTGTCTCTGTGTCTTAGCATCAGGTTAGGTTTGTATTCCCATTTGTTCAATAAGTTCTTTTGTGGTTTCTTTGTCTATGTAGAATCCGATTCTGGCCAGTCGTTTTACGCCGAAGAACAGGAGAATGTTGCTGAGAGGCACTGGTTTTCTAGCGATGCGCAGGTTCTTGAATCTGATGAATGATGCTTTCTTTTTCTCCCCGATGTATTCGTCGAATTTCTCTTTTGTGTTTAGAACGGATTCGTGTCCATATTCTTTCCACAGTTTTTCAGGGTCTCCTGTCTTTCGTTCAATGAATTCGGCGTAACCTGACAATTCGCCTACGGGTTTAGTCACGTAGAACAGGATCACAGAAGCCTCTTTTGGCGGGCCTCCTCCCTTAAGCACGTAGGAATACGTCTTTCTGTCACCGTGGGGGCTGAACTCGTTCCACCATTTTGGCTGGATCATCATAACGAATCCGTACTTGGCACTCATCATAACACCTGAGTATTAACCAAAATTACGTATTTCTGGATATAAGGCTTGTTGAACCAGAAGGCTGTGGCTGTTCCAATTAGCTTAAATTCAGGTCAGCAGCATTTTAGACAGCAAGATATCAGCGATCAACGGAATACAAGGCAGACCCGTAAAGAAACGTGTATTTTGCCTCAAGGGATCAAACACGTGCACAATGCTGAAAGCTTTGAAGCAAGCATGACTTACATCGCCATTTTCCTAGCTGAAAGCATGAAACTGAAAGCCTTCACTCGCAAACAGTAGAGCTGATCATACATAGAGAATTTTGGAGCTGTAGGTTTTATTGAAGGATGCCGCGAGTCTGCCTGTCATTCATGTTCTAGCTATAGACTTAGGCATAGATGCCATTCCATCTCTGGCCTTGAGTCGTGAGCCTGTTGAGGCAGGCATAATGCAGGAGCCGCCTAGAAGCGTCAAAGAGCGCCTGTTTAACAGGAAAGTGTTTCTGCGCTCGCTGTATATCGGATTAATAGTTGCTGCTGGAGCCATGTACGGCTGCTTGAGCGCTTGGTCAGCCGGCGGCTGGCACCTAGGCATGTCTCTCGATCCAAATGATCCTGTGTACCTGAAAGGCACTACGATGACTTTTGCAGGTATAGTTGTGGCCTAGGTTGGAAATGTTCTCGCATGCAGGACCAGCAAGGTTTCGATATTCAAGACCAGCGTTAAGAGCAACAAGTGGATCTGGCTTGGCATAACATCGCAACTCTCGATGATCTCGCTCATCGTATATGTACCGATACTTCAGAAATTCTTCGGGACACTGGGCCTAAGTATCATGGATTGGGCGTACCTTGCTTTTCTCGCAATCATCGTTATATTGGCTGAAGAAACCAGAAAATGGTTTGCCCGAAGAACGGGAAAATAATCGCTGCTTATCAACACCAGCTTTTTATGATCAGACACCCTAACCTTTTGCTGATGTCTGGCAAAGAATACTTTCTAAATCGCTATGAACAACTTGGCTGGAAATATAGCGAAATCAAACTAAGACAGACAATCAGAATAAACAACACCAACGCCGATGAGAAAAACATAGTCGCCCGATTGAAGTCTCGCGGCGCAGAACTTGAAAAAATACCCTTCCTCAAAAATGGCTACTGGATAAATGCTGCAAAGTTTTCCATGGGCATCACATCAGAATATCTTTTAGGCCTCTTCTCTATTCAGGAGGCTGCCGCTCAGATTCCTGCCACGCTGTTCACTGATCTAAAAGACAAACTTGTTCTGGATGCATGCGCAGCCCCAGGAGGCAAAACCGTGCAGCTGGCTGACCTAATGTACAACACAGGCGCGGTTATTGCTTTGGACAGTGAAAAGAGACGATTGACTGCACTGTCAAATCATCTTGAACGTTGCCGAGTAAAGAACACAATCGTTTACCTGATAGATGCGCGGCAGGCGTCAAGCTTGATCATGAAGTTTGACAGAATCCTCCTAGACGTGCCATGCTCAGGCAACTTTGCAGCAGACCGACTCTGGTTTAACAGAAGGAACATGGAAGACGTAGAAAGAAACGCTAAACTTCAGAAGGAAATACTGACCGAAGCTACAAGAATCTTGAAAGATGACGGCGAGATAGTCTATTCGACATGTTCGCTTGAACCGGAAGAAGACGAGCTGAACATTAACTGGGCGATCAGAAATCTCAACCTCCAAGTAGAAACTATTGATTGTTATGGACATGAGGCTTTAACCAACGTGTTCGGACAACAACTTGACCGATCAATAAGCAAATGCCGAAGAATATGGCCCGGTCAAACGCAAGGTTTCTTCGCCTCCAAACTAAAAAGAGCGTGAAACTGAATGAAGCTCTTGGACGATTTTGTAAGACGATTCAACACAACAATTAGTCTAGATGATAATTCCATAATCAAGACGCAGAGCAGATACTTTCTTCTAAACCCAAAACTGAAACGTCTGGTTCGAGAGGATTTCTTCCACGCAGGAACCTATTTAGGAAAAGTCAAAAACGACGTTTTCTTCCCAAGTTTTCCACTTTTGACAATGATCGCTGAAAAGGAAACAAGCAACAAAGTCATCGTGAACGAGAACACGGAATGGCTCTTCATCTGCGGCAGAGACATCTTCAAGAAAGGAATATTGAAGACCGAAGGAGTGAAAAGAAAAGGAGACTACGCGCTGATCCTGAATAAACATGGCGAATGCCTAGGTTTCGGCAGACTCATGCTTGATCTTGACAAGATAGATAGACAGCAGATCGCTGTGAAAAATATTTCAGACTTGGGCGATTTCCTGAGAAGAGAAAAAGTTATTTCACGCTAAAGTGGTGGCATCTCTTTCTACAGTTCCTTCTTAGTGATCAGCGTAGCGCGAGTGCCAAGGTGTTGTCAGCTGCGCTGAACGTTTTTCGTCAGGATAAAGGATCGTCTTTTCTCTTTCTTCTTTCTGAAGCCCGATTTTATGTATAGTTTGAGTGCAGGTGTGTTTGCCTTCAGGACTGATAGTTCCAGAGAACTTTTGTGAAGTCGTTTAGCCACCGTTGCAGAATAGTTCAGTATGTGAGTGGCCACTCCAATTTTTCTATAGAATGGAGAAACAGCCAGGTTGATGATGTACACTGTACCAGCTTTTTCTTGAAGTGCTAGGGTTCCTACTATTTGTTGTTTCAGAATTATGAGGTATCTGTTTTGTCTGAAGAAATAGGCTTCTGAGAACGTGATGTATGGAACAACTATGAACAAGCCTAAAGGATGACTTTCAATCATGAAGCAGTTTTTGCAGTCGTTCTTCCTGAAGTACAAGAAGTTAAGCAAGTTGAAAACTAGATGCTCCCGCACTCTAATAGGTCTGATTTGAAAACCTTTGGCAGTCTTCAGCTGTAACGTCTCCTTTCCAGATTTTGACAGCCGTCACATGATTGCTTCTATGCACGCAACCATTTCAGACTATCCTCTTTCTTCAAGGCTTTCCATGAATCTTCTCTGCATTTCAACTACTTCTGTGCTGTTCTGTGCTTTGGCATAGTTTTCTAGTCTTTCACTATTGATCTCTAAGAATGTGTGT
The DNA here is from genome assembly GCA_964536035.1 of uncultured Candidatus Bathyarchaeia archaeon. Classification (GTDB taxonomy): domain Archaea; phylum Thermoproteota; class Bathyarchaeia; order Bathyarchaeales; family Bathycorpusculaceae; genus JBGPAV01. Next base: position 7,135 of record CAZHWL010000023.1, read on the forward strand.
CCCCACTTGAAAATTGAAAGCAGCTTGGTTGCTTCTTCTTTGAATCCAGCAATGTAGAGTGCAGCGGCTAACGCTTCAACCGTGGACAGCTTGGTTGGTTTGCCAAAGTTGACAGGGTTACCAGCAAACAAGAGCGGCAAACACCGCGATGTCCCTCGAACGTGTTTTCGAAGAACCTTTTCCGCATGCTCCCAGCTGCAGTCAAGCGCGACTAGTCCAAAGAACTCAGCGCGCTCCTTGTCAGCAGGAGAAAAAGCAATTTCAGAAAATGGGTTAAGCACAATCGCGCGTTTCGGCAAATATCTAATTTGAGAAACGACACGCGCTAGTCCAAAACGCCCAAGCTTCAATGCTGTACACTTTTTTGGATCACACTGACCAGCTTGGTAAACGGTGATCCTAAGTGGTCTTTGCACCAGCTTTCAGCACCCGCAGATGACTCATAGGATCGTTAAGAACCTGTGGAATCCGCTCGACCAGATCCGATGCAACCATGTGATAACCTTTCTCCTCAAAAACAAAATCTCCAGCCGCACCGTTGACAAATGCTCCTGCTGTAGCAGCTTCAAATGCGTTACACTTCTGGGCCAAGAAAGCGCCAACAATACCTGACAGAACGTCTCCTGTTCCGCCAATTGTCATGCCCGGATTGCCTGTGAAGTTGAGTTTGAAACGTTTGCCATCGCAGATTATGTCGGTTGCGCCCTTCAACAAAATTACTGCGCCCAACTGCTCTGCAGTTTTCTGAACATCTGCAACCTTTTCTTCCATGTCTCCGCCTAGTTTCTTGCCCGTTAGCATGGCGTATTCGCCAGCGTGAGGCGTCAACACAAGGGGCACTTTCAGTTTTCTCTTGAAGACCGCGTAAGCTTTCAAACCGTCTGCGTCCAAAAGGAGAGGCTTCGCTGAATTTTCAACAGCTTTGACTAGAGCTTTGGTAGCGTCTTCTGTTTCACGATGCAAGCCTAAACCTGGCCCCACTGCGACAGCGTCAACTTTTTCAATGTACGGTTCCAACTCGTGAATGTTGTCTGGGTTCAGGTGTTCTCCTTTGAGTTTTATCGTGATCAAGTCGGGCGACATGGAAGATATGGCTTCAGCTGTCTTCTCTGGAGCTGCAACATAGGCCAGATCGACCCCTGTACGCATTGCTCCAAGAGCCACCAGTGTGGGTGCACCTGAGAAGGTTTCGTTTCCACCGATCACTAGAAGGCGCCCGAAGTCTCCTTTGTGAGATTCAGATGGACGCGACTTGGTGAGAACCAAAACGTCTCCTGGACCTGCAAAATTCTCAAACTGTTTTGGCAAACCTATTTCTCTGACGACCAATTCACCTGTGTATTTCTTCGCCTTTTTCAGTCCTTTCTTGGTTCGGTGAAAAGTCACTGTCAAGTCGGCTTTTACTGCTTCACCGAGCACTTCGCCTGTATCTGAGTCTATGCCTGTTGGCACGTCCACAGCAACTCGAAAAGCCTCCATCGCGTTTATCTTTCTCACTATCTGCAGTATTGGCGGTCTCAATTTTCCTTTCGTGCCTGTTCCGAGAAGTGCGTCAATCACTATATCTGCTGTAATTTGCGGCACGAGGGTGCTGTCGTAAGCCTCATGGATCGTAATTGCCTCTTTTAGGAATCGGAACGCATCCCAGTTTTCCTGAGCCGATGTATCTGCGATTTCTCGCGCCTGTCCAGCAAGCACTATAGTTATTTTGAAGCCCATTGATGAAAGATGTCGCGCTGCAACGAAACCGTCTCCACCGTTTCCGCCTAAACCGCAAAAGATCGCGACTGATTTGTTTGGTTTAAATCTTGAAGCGATCTCAGACGCTACGGCGTGTCCTGCGTTTTCCATGAGCAAGAGTCTTGGGACGCCGAAATATTCAGAGTTAATCTCGAGTGTACGCATCTCTCGGCTGGTTATAGAACCATCTTGTTCAGTTTTTGCCCGCATTTTGAGAACCCCAGTAGCTAGTGTTTGAAATCAGAAGATAAGTATATCCATGCTTCCGAGTGTGTGTGTTATAGCTAAAGTTGTCGGCTTGGGAGAATTTTGTCCGTGTGATGTAGCAAAGTATTTTAATGTTAATAGTCAAACAATATAATTGGAGATTTAAATGCCTACAGCATTTGTGCTAATAAACACCGAGATCGGATCAGAAGCAGATGTTCTCAAAGAACTCAAGAAGGTCGAAGGAGTAGAAGAGGCATACGCTGTCTACGGCGTCTACGACATAATCGCGCGAGTCAAAGCTGACACGATGGACAAGCTGAAAGAAACCGTGACTTGGAAAGTCAGAAGACTTGACAAAGTCAGATCTACTTTGACAATGATTGTCGTTGAAGAGAACAAGTAACAACATCCTTTTCTTTTTTGTTTCCAAATACGGCAATCGCTTTATAACGTGCTTTCTTAGTCTTTTCTGCATCTTGAAGAATAGGTTGCCCTAGATGTCTCTCAAGACAATGCACATTGGACTGGATGATACAGACTCCACACGGAAAGGATGCACCACCTACATCACTGCCTTGCTCGTGGAGAAGCTGCAAGCACTAGGCGTCATTTTCATTGATTATCCTAACTTGATCAGGCTAAACCCAAATGTGCCTTGGAAAACCCGAGGAAATGGAGCGCTGTGCCTCAGAATCCGTTTTGATGAAAACCTTGAGAAACAGATCAAGGAAACCGTCATCAACACAATAGAAGAATATTCAGACATAGAGTGTGAAGGCACAGATCCAGGTGTTGTGTTTTTCAAAGGCGAAAAGATTCCGAAGACCGTAAGCCTCTTTGCCGGAAACACAATCACAGGAGTTGTCCATCTAAAAGATGCGCTGAAACTACTGACAAGATTCAAGACAGAAGCCATCGGTTTCAAAGACGGCCGAGGCATAATCGGCAGCTTGGCCGCTGTTGGTGAAACCCTTCAGAGAGACCACACATACGAGATGATTGCCTATCGCCTTCCAGAAAACTGCGGTTCAAAACGTAGAGTGGATGAATCTTCAATTTTTGAGATGGATAAGGCTACAGCACCGCACACGTTTAACAATGTTGACACTGAGAAAAAAAGAGTGATTATCACGCCCAGAGGACCTGACCCTATTCTCCTTGGAATAAGAGGCGAAACTCCAGAAATTGTCAAGAAAGCATTCGAAATAGTTAATCTTCTTGAGCCTGTTGAGAGATGGGTGATTTTCCGTACAAACCAAGGAACAGATGCCCATCTGAAGAAGGTCAAAAGTCTCAGTCAGATTGAACCTTACAATCCAGTCATAGTCAGAGGAGTCGTCTCGTCTGAGCCGAAAATCGTTCCGAGAAGACACATAATTTTCTCGATCAAAGATGCGAATAGAGAGGTTGACTGTGCAGCCTATGAGCCAACAGGCGCTTTGCGATACGCTGCAAGAGAGCTGACTATAGGCGATAGTATTGAGGTTTACGGCGGCGTACGCTCTGCTAGTGAAGATAGACCTTTGACGATTAATCTTGAGAAAATCCGCGTGTTGAAACTTGCGCCCAAAGTCACTTACACAAACCCTGTCTGTCCAAAATGTGGCAAACGCCTGAAGTCTATGGGCAGAAATCAGGGTTTCAGATGTGAGAAATGTGGTTCAAAGTATGCAGGTCTCAGCAAGGTTGAGGTCAAGATTAAGCGTGAAATAAGACAGGGTCTATACATTACTTCGCCGCGGTCTCAGCGTCATCTTACCAAGCCCTTTAGGCGTTATGGTCTTGAGAAACATGGCGCTGTCTCTAGAGGATTGATTGATTGTTGGCATTTTCCTTAGGAAGTTATTTTTCGTTTACTTTGAAGATTTCGCACAAGAGCTGGTACAGTTCGTCGCCGCCTTCCACCTTTGAGAACATGTCTCTTTCGGCTTTGAGTATGCGCCCCATCGTTTGGTACGTCTGTCGCCATTCCAGCTCTTTCCACATGAGCCGATAGTTTCTCAACTCGATCCATGCGCGGAAGATCAGAACTGCGAACATGCCGAGCGTGAGTGCAAGGTTCAGTATGTATATGTCCAGTATGTCCGTGAGGCATTCACCTCCCTGCTTTAGCCTGGTTCCTTATTTTATGATGGCAACGCATTTAAATCAAATCAGACAATAGCATGTGTCCAGAGAAGGATGCATATGAGCGAGATTTTGCCTTCCCTCGGTTTCCAATTGGGCGCTGGCGGAATAGGCGGCTTCATAGCCGGGTTCATTGTGAAAAAGATCAGTAAGCTCATCGCTTTGGTAGTCATCTTGTTTCTGGCAGCACTGATGTACCTTGCAACGCAAGGAATAATCAGCATTAACTTTACGGCGTTATTCGATGCAGTGGAAAAAGGTTTGGGCCTAGCAGGCTCAGGATTATCGTGGCTTGTCGGCGTTATTTCTGTCTTGCCATTCGCTGGAAGCTTCGGAATAGGCTTTTTGCTCGGTTTCAAACTTGGCTGATTTGCACTAACAGTATCGTGTATTCACCGTTAGTCATTCTATGCAAGTTTCTTAGTGTAAATTGAGTTGCCATAAATTATTAATATAATAGGCTAACCTTCAATATGCAGTGATATCTTATGGAAGAATCTTCGCAAAGCTCGCTTTTGCCAAAATATTTTCTGCATGGAATTGCCTTCTCTCTGATTTCCCTTGTGTTGACCATACTGTATGCTGTTATACTCGTGATTTTGATTCTCGCCGGATTGTTGATTGGTTTAATCATTGGGATTCTGCTGCTCATGGTCTTTATTGGCGGACTTAACGCTTTACTGACTTATCAAGTTTGGAAAGTTGAGATTAAAACCAATTGGACAAGCCTGATTGCTCACGGGTTTGTTCTTCTTATTGTTCTGTTTTTTGCCCACATACCTGGAATAGCAGTTAACCTTGTGATACCTAGTTTAGTTACTCAGATCATCGTTTTCGTTGTATACTGCTTCATTGACGGATATGTAGCAAGAAAGGTAGCTGGACTCTGGGAAGAAGCCTATGATGAACCTCTTATATTTCCTGAGGCATCTTAGACTGGTTCGCTGCATCGCTTTTGAAATGGTTTAAATTCGTGTAGCTCATTAATCCCTTAAAAACCTAGGGCACATTCAACTATTATTGGAG
>CAZHWL010000024.1:0-12185 GCA_964536035.1 uncultured Candidatus Bathyarchaeia archaeon
AAGGAATCATAGACGTGATAAGCAAGAAATGGGCGCTCTTGATCATCAATGCAATCGGAAATTATGGCAGCCTTAGATTCAACAAGCTTATGGAGGAACTGCGGGGCATAAGCCCCAAGACCCTTGCAGACACGCTAAAGCAACTTCAAGAGGAAGGGCTACTCAAGAGAGAATCATTCGCCGAAATACCACCTCGGGTTGAGTACTCGTTGACGAAAGATGGAGAAGGGCTCAGAGAAGCGGTGATCCCGATCCTCAAGTGGGCCGCAATGAGACAATGCTCAAAAAGAAAGAAGTGTTCCGCAGCCTACAGCAAAATCCCCGCGCACAGAATAAAAAACAGAGCCACTTAAACGCGCGCATATGCGAAATGCACTGGGGTTGATTCGCGTGCTGTATAACATGACCTTGAAAAACGTCGAGTTCTCGGGTGAATAGCGAAAGAGCTAGTAAAGCCTAGCCGTCTCGATCGCAATTAAGCTATTTTTTACTCGTAAATTGATAGTATGTGGGAAAAGTTTGAACCGAGTTTGAAGCTATACCACGCTACACAAGCTGAGCACTTTTACCGGTAAATGCGTGTTCAAATTTCAACCCTCAACTACAGAACCTAAAATCAAGCTTCTTCTGTCAAAATAACCTCAAAGCAAGCCTTAATTCTGGTGCGGGGGGTGGGATTTGAACCCACGAACCTCTACAGGATAGGCGCCTCAGGCCTACGCCTTTGACCATGCTTGGCAACCCCCGCCCAGCAAGCAAAATCAATTCTATCTTCTAAAGTAGAGTCTAAATTAAAGCTTGCCTCAAGGAAATCGAGCAACATGTCAACTAGTTCAAAGAATCAAAGCAAGAAAGCTAGTTTTCTTATGTTTTGGGTTTCTGCAAGAGCGATTCAGCTTTGGTTGCCTTGAGCATCTCAACATGCTTGACAAGTTCATTAATCACAGTTTCCACGACTTTCTTGCCTTTTTTGGCAGACGCTGTTGTCTGCTTGCCAAACACTCCGCTGTCTGTCTCATCCACTGTATCCAAAGGTAACGTTATTCCTTCCATCTGTGCTTTGTGTTTTCTTGGTTCTTCGTCCAGCAACTTGTTGAGGTTCACCAGATGCGAATGTAGCGCAAGATTTACCGAGGTTTCTTCGGCTCCTGCGTGTCTTCTCTCTTCAGGCTCAAACAGGCTGGGCAAAAGCTTCGTGGATGCAGGCCACCACTGAAAAACAGACACGAACACGCCTTTCTCGCGCAGCTCTCTGGCCATCAGAGCTAAAGCATTCAGGTTGCCACCGTGTCCATTAACCACCACAATCTTGCTAACCCCGAAATAGTTCAGAGCTAAACAGACTTCTTTCACGTATCTTTTGAAAATCTTGGGAGAGACAAAAATCGTTCCCCAGAACTGCTTGTGATGAGAACTCACGCCGAAGGGAATTACTGGCAGGCATGCCACGCTGCTACGTTTTGCTGTTTCTTCAGCTATGGCTTTGGCTATGAGAAAATCTGTTCCAAGTGGGTTCGCGGGTCCATGTTGTTCTGTTGAGCCTATTGGAAGAATTACAGTATCGTTTTTGGAGAAATATTCTTTTGCTTCAACCCAACTCATCTCGCTTAGCAAAACCTTCAAGGCAACGCCTGCTCCTCTGTTTCGAGAAATCGTTTTATTAATCAAACGAGATATAAGCTTGCCTTCAAGAAACGGTGAAAACCATTTGAAAGCGCTGATCCTAGCGGGGGGCTTCGCCACAAGACTGCGCCCCCTGAGTTGCACAAGACCCAAGATACTGTTTCCAGTCCTCAACAAGCCACTACTCCAATGGACATACGAGAGGCTGGCCAAACACAGAATCAACGAAGCGATACTAGCCATAAACTACCAAACCCAAGCCGCAATAAAACAGCAACGCATACCCAGAAGTGGACTCACTGTCAAGTACTCACTTGATCCACCAAGAAAACCCCTAGGAAGCGGCGGCCCAATAAAGAAAGCAGAAAAACTCATCAGTCATGACTCGCCCTTTCTAGTCCTTAACGGTGACATATTCGCCAATGTAAACTACACAGAAATCATAAAAAGACACGGAGAAGGCAAAGCCGTCGCCACCATCGCCCTGACAAAAGTTGAAGACCCAAGCCGATACGGAGTCGCTGACCTAGCAGAAGATGACAGAATAACAAAATTCATTGAGAAACCAAAAAGAAGCGAAGCTCCAACCAACTTGATCAACGCGGGAGTCTACGTCCTGAGCCCGAAAATTTTTGACTACCTTCCGCGAGAGAAGAAAGTCTCTATTGAACGTGATGTTTTCACCAAGCTTGCAGAAGAAGGCAAACTGTACGGACATGTTATTCATGATTTATGGTTTGACATAGGCAAGCCGCAAGACTATCTTCAGATTCACAGAGTCCTCCTCAAATCATTCACTGAACAACCTAAACCAAAAGTTGAAAACACTGTGAGGATACGGAACCCTGCAATCTTCGACCGAGGTGTCTCGATAGGCAAAGGATCAGTGATAGGCCCAAATGTGGTTGTGGGCAGAAACGTAAAGATCGAAGGCGATGTCCACATACAAGACTCAGTAATTCTTCCATACACACAGATCTCGCAGTCAACAACAGTAGAAGGCGTCATAATAGGCGACAGCGTAACCATAGGAAAAAACGCTAAAATCAGCAAAGGCTGCATACTCGGCGACCACGTACGAATAGGCGATAGAGTTACCCTAGCACGTGGCGTTTCAATATGTCCAGCTAAAGAGGTATCTGAAAACGTTTTAACATCCAAAAACATCTGTTAAAAGGAGGCACGTGAAAAGACATGCCAGCTCAAGCACATTTATTCGGTACAAACGGAATCCGCGGCGTCGTCAACAAGGAACTCACACCCCAGATGGCGATTAAAATTGGAGCCGCAGTAGGAACTTTCTTCAAAAAGGAAGCCGCTTTAATAGTTGGCTATGATGCGCGAACGACCGGGCCTATGCTTGCAAGAGCAATCATTTCAGGATTGAACGCGACCGGCTGTAACGTTCTCTTTGTGGGCATGGTCCCAACACCTGCTCTGCAATATGCTGTAAAGAATCACAAGACTGACGGAGCGGTGATTATAACAGCATCCCACAATCCCCCTGAGTATAATGGGATCAAGGTCATATGGAAAGATGGAATAGAAATCTCACATGAACAGGAGCTTGACATAGAAAACGTCTACTTCAAAGACAAAATCCAGTACGTGGAATGGAGCAAAATAGGAACAACACGCGATCTCCCAAACATAGTCAACGAGTACATAGAAGCCGTCAAAACCCACGTAAGCACGGCTAGAATAGCGAAAAGGAACTTCCATGTTGTTGTGGATGCAGCAAACAGTGTGGGTGCTTTAGCCACACCTTACCTGTTAAGGGACTTAGGCTGCAAAGTGACCACCATAAACGCGAACATTGACGGAACCTTTCCGGGAAGACTACCAGAGCCCAGACCGGAAAACCTCAAGGATCTGTCCTTAACCGTCAAGGCGGTGGGGGCAGACATGGGAGTGGCCTTCGACGGAGACGCAGATCGTTCAGTCTTTGTGGACGAACTCGGCGAGATTCATTGGGGAGACAAAACCTTCGCCCTAGTCGAAAAATACTTCCTGAAGGAAAACAAAGGCGAGAAAATCGTCACGCCAGTGAGTTCTTCAACACTAGTTAAAGATATTGCAGACGCATACGGTGGAGAACTTGTCTGGACCAAAGTGGGAAGCGTAACTGTCTCTCACACGATGAAGAAGCTTCACGCAAAACTGGGCGGAGAAGAAAACGGCGGAATCTTTTACGCTCCACACAACGCGGTCAGAGATGGAGCCATGGCAACCGCTCTCATACTGGACATAATGGCAAAGACAGGTGAAAAACTGTCCAAACTACTTGGAGAACTGCCAAAGTACTTCATTGAAAAAGGCAAAATGGTATGCCCTGAGCCGCTCAAACAGAAAGTTCAAGATAAGCTGGTTGAACACCTCAAAAGCTTGAAAATAAACACGATTGACGGCGTCAAGATATGGTTTGAAGACAAAAGCGCTATCCTGATAAGACCAAGCGGGACAGAACCCGTCTATCGACTGTATGCTGAAGCCAAAACTCAAGCAAAAGCATCGAAACTAGTTAAAGATTACAGCGCGAAGCTTGAGAAGATCATCAAAGAGCTGAAACACTAAACCAGCCGCACTATAACATGCGAGGTTTTAAGGAATGTCAGTAGCTATTCCCCACATAAAACCCGAAGACATTGACACGCCAGAAAAACGGGCAAAATACACGATAACCATAGTGGGATGCGAACCCATTGGCGTTGCCCAAGCATATCTATTCGCCGAAGCAGGATTCAAAGTCATATGTGCAGACACCAATCAAGCAGTAACCAGTCTACTTTCAAAAGGAAAAACAGCATTCCTCAAACGTGAAGCAGAAACAAAGCTCAGAAGCCACCTGAAGACAGCGAACCTCAGTGTCACAAGCGACATAAAAACAGCAATCAGTCAAAGTCACTTCATCGCAATAACAAACACTGTCAAGATTGACGGAAAGAAGAAACTCGACTATTCAGAAATAGAAAAAACCTGCAAGACAATTGGGTCAAGTCTTCATCGCGGATCAATAGTCACTGTGATGAGCACCACTGGAATAGGATTCCTAGAAAGTGTACTGAAAGAAATTCTCGAAAATTCTTCAGGATACAAATCTGGAGTTGACTTCGGCTTAGCATACAGCCCAATCAAAACACAAACCGTGAAAACTCTTGAAGACCTAGCCAATTGCGAACGAATCGTTGCAGCGACAGACAAAACGAGCTTGAGTTCAGTTGCCGCCTTGATCACAACTGTCTCGACAAAGAAGACAAAGCAAACAAGTAGCATGAAAACAGCGGAAGCAGCAACACTGTTTGAAATAACTCATGAAGACGTTGAGGCCGCTCTAGCTAATGAGCGGGCACTCTTCTGCGAAAGAATAGGCGTGGACTATGCCGAAATTCAGGAACTCGCTGGGAACGGCCGCCTCGGTTCACCAAAACTGCCAGATGATAGCATAGATGAAGAGTCGTACATTCTTCTTGAAGATTCAGAAAACTTGAACGCTCGACTCCGTGTTTCAAGTGTTGCCAGAGAGATCAATCAAGAAATGGTTAGACACGTAATCACGCTTGTCAAGGATTCAATGAAAGAGTGTCAAAAGACACTCCGACGGGCACGAATCACACTGCTCGGAATCTCAAGAACCAAGAATGAAAGAAACAGTCCAAAAGGGACAGTGCAGGAACTTGCAGAAATGCTAGAAGCCAGAGGAGTGAAAACCAGCCTGTATGATCCATACGTTACAGAAGCAGATTTGGCTGAAAAGAGTCAGCACTTCGCCAAAAATCTGACAGAGGCAATCGAGGGCGTGGATGTGATCGTCATAACGACTGGACATGACCAGTTCAAGCGCTTGAATCTCAAGAAACTTAAGGCCATGATGAAAGCGCCTGCTGCAATAATTGATCTGGAAAACATTTTTGATCCTGAAGAAGTTGAAAGAGAAGGTTTCATATATCGTGGACTCGGAAGAGAAGTGAGACAAAAATGAAGAAACTCGGCGTAGCGGTAGTTGGAACAGGCTTCTGGGGCAGAAACCACGCAAGAGTCTACAAAGAGTTAGCGGAGACAGAACTGCTAGCCATCTGCGACATAGACCCGGAAAGAGCCAAAACAGTCGCTAACCAGTTTGGAGTGAAGCCATACACGAACACTGCGAAGATGCTGAAGAACACAGACATTAAAGCAGTGAGCATATGCACGTGGTCCACAAGCCTAGCAAAAGAAGCAATGAAAGCACTAGATGCTGGAAAACATGTTCTTGTCGAAAAACCAATGGCCACAAACGTAAAGCAAGCTGAGAAGTTGATTGAAACAGCCAAACAGAAAAGGCTACATCTCACGGTAGGCTTCCTGATGCGATTCATTCCAGGATTACAGCAGATTCGAAAAGCCGTCGAAGACGAAACTATAGGGGAACCAGTCTGCGCCACAGCGAAAAGAGTCTCGCAGTGGCCCGAAAGAATCGGCGACGTCGGCGTTGTCAAAGACACAGCAATACATGACATCGACGTCATGAGGTACGTTTTCAACGAAGACCCCACCGCAGTATACGCGCGAATTGGCAGCATGAGACAGGGAAAATTTGAAGATTACGCTCAAATAATGCTCACCTTCGAAGGAGGAAAAACTGCTTTCATCGAATCTAATTGGCTGACACCGTACAAAACAAGAGTGCTTGTAGTGACCGGAAGCGAAGCCATAATGAAACTAGACTACATCACACAGGAATTGACGATTGAAAATGCAAAAGAAAGCGTTCAGCCTAGATATGCAATGCAGGAACCCCTCAAACTCGAACTGCAACACTTCGCTAAATGCATCATCGACAAACAGAAACCAATCGTCACAGGCATCGATGGACTGAAGGCGCTACGAATAGCAGAAGCAGCGTTGAAGTCTTCATCATCAGGCAAAACAGTGAAGTTGAAAGAAGAGTAATTATCAGCTTTCTTTCGTCTCATCTTCAGCCGTCTTCAACTTGAAAGGGCGACCCTTCAGAAGAATCTTCTCAGGAACCATTTTCTGCCACTTCTTCAAAAAGGGCAAATCCTCATTTTCTTTCCTGAGCTCGTCAGGCAACATTTCTGGGATTTCGTCGCGGATTGGATACCAGCGCAGGCATTCCGGGCACACAATCAAGCCTTCTACTATTTCCTCTTTTTCCTCAAAGACATGCAGTTCAAGCGGATGATGCTTGTCGATTGGGCATGCCAGTATGTCCATCAGTTTCTTCTTCATTACAGCATACTCCTCGAAGACAGATAACGGAAAGCACTTAAAAGATTTACCAAACTAGCGTGACACAAGAATATCCAGCGCGATTTGATGCCAATTAGGGCCAGTAGGTCTAACCACGCGCCCATAAGAAAGCCCGAAAGGTACGCCTACATCTCGAAGCTTCTCAGTTACCTTTAGCTTGTTCTTCTCAACAGGGCATTCGCCTTTTCCAGCATGCTCAAAATCATAATAGTGAATCCATCCTCCATTCTCTTTAAGCGCGGACACCGCGGAGGGCAGGTATTCAAGAGCCTTTTCAGGCAAAGGCATTAGAACTCGATCCGCGGAATGGCAAAGTCTTGTTTCAATGATTTCTTTTGCATCTCCTAGAAGGGGAATAACCTTTCCGTAAACTCTGTTGATTCTGACGTTTTTCTCCATGAACTTGAACGCTATAGGGTTAATGTCAATAGAATACAGTTTTGAAACATCCGAATGTCTTGCGATAATCAGGGAGAAACAGCCAACGCCGGCGAACATGTTCACAACAACTTCCCCGTTCTTAATCTGTTTGGCAACACGCATTCGTTCATAGGAAAGTCTAGGCGAAAAATAGCAGCCTGTCACATCTACGGAGAAGACGCATCCGGACTCCATGTACTGCGTGACTGATCTCTCTTCACCTGCAACATGCACTAGTCTGCGAGTTCTGTATTCTCCCTGAACTGCACTTGTCTGAGCCATCACTGTCTTCACGTTCTTGTGAATGGACATTATTGCTTGAGCGATTTCTTGCTGATCATCTTTACAGTCAGGTGGCAAAGGTATTACTGCGATGTCTCCGATTATGTCATAGGAGTTGGAAACTTGCATTGCTTTATTGTGGGGAATAAATTCTGAGAGAACGTGCTTTAGGCGCTTCTTCAAGGTTTCACGCTTCCGATGAGACAGCAAATGTCGGAAACATTTAAAAGCCAAATACTTTTCCATTCTAGCAAGAGGCACGTCATGTGGAGAAAGCACCTACAGGCATAGTCTACGAATGCGTTAGATGCGGCGCCAAGGTACCTTCTGAAGAACTGGAGATGCGCGGTGGCGAAATAAAGTGCATAATCTGTGGTTACAGGATTTTGAAGAAAGTGAAGCCTCCAGTCGTCAAGCGTATCCCGGCAAAATGAAAAAGAAAGGATTGAACTAGTCAATCCATGAAGGATCGGTGGCAATCGTCTTCTTGAACCTTTTTTGGTATTTCTAGAAGATTTCTTTGTCGCCTATTTTGCGCAGAGTTCTTCCGCGAAGCTTTACTGTTGTACCAATAACTTCCTCAGGTGATTTCTCGACGGTTTTTCTCTTTATGGTTTCACCGCAGATTCCGCGTGGAAGCAATCGCCGTTTCACGCACATGGTATAGGTGCAGTTTGCAACATCGCACGTTTCCTCTGTCCATCTGCACCAAACTCCATCTCGGCGATAAACAACAGCGTTTTTTGCGCACTTGAAGGATTGACAGGTTGGAGAACATTTCTTGACTTCAGCCAATGTACGCACAACCTCTGACAAGTTCATACGGATAAAATCTTACTCTCGAAGCGCTGTACATCCTCAATACTTATGTTCCACTGAAGTTGATATAAGCTTTTATCTGTTCAACTCTTTATTCTGGCTACTTAACCCTCGCTTTTCTGCGGCTTGAAACGTCGTCTTCTGATGATTTCCAAGGAGAGAATCAGCATTAATGCCAGCACAATTATTATGGCCGCCACAAGTCGACTTGTCTCAACAAGCATGCCAAACAGGACAACGTATTTGTCGATTCTAACTTCAACAGACTCAACTGTGGCATCAACGTATGCTCGGGCGATTACACATGGGTCAGATTGGCCAGACAAGCGCACTGTCACTTGTAGGTCTCCACCGATAATGTTGTTGAATGCGACTTTGCCATCCGCCCCAGCTATGCTTGAGCCTTCAAGGCCGCTACGTTGCCATGTTACATTGGCATTGGGGATTCCTTGACCAAAATAGTCAACGATTTTCATCGAGATAGACAAGCCGTAGAGACCACAGTTTATGGGCAGGTTTACAGTTGTTTCATTCAAGCTGACGATTGTCTCATTTACCTTCGTTCCACTTACGTAAACGCTCACGGTGTACTTGCCGAACGGGCAATTCAGAGAAACCAATCCGTTGGCTGTGTTTCCTTCATAGTATTGGCCGCCCAACAGCTCTTGTGCCTTCACTAACGATCCCTCAAGCGGTTGGCCTTTCGCGTTGGTCACGCTAACATTCAAGGTCATTGTTGGACAAGTGATTGGTAAGTCATACCAATCGGTTGTTGGCAACAGGGGAATTGTCGTTGAATTGAACGGCATGTCATAGCGTGAGAAGTTCATGGTATAAGTGATGTTGGGCAGAATAGAGTGAGCAATCACTGTTCCATTAATATCGGTGAAAAGCGTCTGATTGTCCACAGAGGATATGAGCAGGATCTTTACTTCTGGCAAATCATTTGCTGCTTCATCTGTCACAGTGACCCTTATGTTGGTGAGGTTGCAATCAAGATTCAGCAACGAATCATTTGCTATTGCTATCAAGGGATTTTCTCCAACCTTTGTATCTTTATAATGGGCTTGACCAGTGTAGTTTCCGATCTCCAGCCTTAAATGCGCCAAACCGTCTGAATCTGTCATGTCTTCAGCAACAGAGGTTCCGTTCTCAAGCATTTTCACCAAAACACTCGACACTGTTTCGCCAGCCAAATTCAGTGCGGTAACGTTAACGCTGTATCCGGGAACCGTGAAACTCTGCGTATCAGGCGGATTCTTTATCGTTGGACTCGTTGAGGCTGACACGATACTGACAGTGTAAGTGCCCATCGACGCATTCTCAGGAACAGACCAGTTTGTGTAATGAACTAAACCTGTGGAGTTGTCAGCCGTAACGTTCTCTGAACTGCGCACATTGCTCCCAGTTATAGTGATATTCACATTCTCGCCTGGCTTGTAAAGGGCTTGAATGTCAACAGTTTGGTATCGATGGTACTCTAACGAGCTTGTCAATCCCACTGAAAAGTTGTAGCTGGCAAGCGACGTGTTGAAGAAAACAGCATAGGTTCCGGTGAAGTTGGTTTTGGCTCCATCAAAGCCTTCTGGAAAGACAACAGCAGTGCTTGCGCTTCCCACATCAGTGGTGTTAACGTTCACAAGTTTCTTGTATGTCAAGTTGCCAGGGGTAAGAACGGTAATGTTTACAACGTAAGCCTTACTTCCTGAAACGCCCGTCATGTTGACTGTGATAGGTACGGTCGCGTTGCCTTCCTGCAACTGTTTTGGTGGTTCAGGCACTTCAACCGTCATGTAGTATGCCGGAATAACCGTGAAAGATCGAGTGACGTTCTGATTCGCTGTTACATCGACAAGCATGACACTGTGAAAACCTTCCACCGCCTCAGGAATCCGGAATGTAACATTGATCTCGTTTCCAGTAGCATTCGCACTCAACAAGGCAGTTGCATTGTCCCAAAGGATTTGATACGGGCCATTTGAAGTAGTAATATTCCCTTTCAAATGAACTGTGGAGTTGACATAACCTACTGCGGGATCCAAAGAAATTATCGTTGTCTCGGCATTTGCACGAGGCAAAATTGAAAAAGTCATCATAAGAGATACTACTATAAGCGCCAAAAAGACGGCAGACTTAACCTTTCTAATCGGAAATCCAGCCAAATTCTTTCCCTCGTAATATACATTGAAGATTGTGAACACTTCTAATGCTGGGAACATTTTAAACTTTACCTTTTATCATTCATCTTAACCATTATTTCTGCTTTTCAAAAATGATATGTCGCCTCTGTGCAGACAGATTTGAAGACAACTTTCAAAAGTTCACATGCTTCGCTCATGGTTTGGCAGCAACAACATTGAATTTGCCATTTTTGTTTGGCAAAAAATATCGAAAAGGCGTGCTCAAACAAGTAGAAGAAGACAGATTGTTCAAGCGTTGCCTTCTTCTGATAATGATTCGGCGGAAGAAAAAGCAACTTAAAGCAGTAACATGTAATACTGGTTGGAACTGGTGTAAACTTTGATTGATGAAATCTTGGCTTTGGTGAAGACACATGAGGACTGGCGTGAAAAACAATGTTTAAACCTCATTCCGTCGGAAAACATAATGAGCCCGACCGCTAGGAGATTGCTGTCTTCTGATCTGGCGCACAGGTACACTGCCAGAGACAAATTCTACATGGGAACACGCTTCACTGACGAGATTGAGCAATATGGCGAGAAACTTGCCAGAGAACTGTTCCAAGCTGACATTGCAGATTTACGTCCTCTTTCTGGACACATCGCAGACTTGATAATCCTGGCCAACCTTGCCAAACAGGATGACACGCTGTTGTGTGTTTCACCACAAAACGGTGGATACCCTGGAATGTGGAATGAGGGACTTGCAGGATTCCTCAAGCTCAAAACCGTGCCTTTTCCATTCTCAGAAAAAGACTGGAACATTAACATCGAAAAAGCGAAAGAAACAATCACACGCATCAAACCAAAAGTCGTTATCTTCGGCGCCAGCCTCATATTGTTCCCACACCCAGTAAAAGAACTTGCAAATATTGCACGCGAGAACGGCGCCTTTGTGGGATTTGACGGCTCTCATGTCTTAGGCCTTATTGCAGGAGGACAGTTTCAAGATCCATTAAGAGAAGGCGCACACGCTTTGTTTGGCTCCACTCACAAGTCATTCTTCGGCCCTCAAGGAGGCATAATACTATCAGACAAAGAGCATGGTGAACTCTTGAAAGAGAAAATTTACCCGACCTTCGTCGACAACGCTCACTGGAACCGCATAGCAGCTCTGACTCTTGCTTTGGCAGAGATGAAGGAGTTTGGTAAAGCATACGCAAAACAGGTAATCACAAACTCTCAAACCTTAGCAAAAGCCCTGCACGAGCATGGTTTTCCAGTAATCTGCCAGCATCGAGGGTTCACCCGTTCACATCAAGTGATAATGAATTACCGAACCCCAGAGAAGAGCAGAACAATAGCAGAGAAGCTTCAAAATGCGCACATAATCGCTGACTGCGTTATCAGACTGGGCACATGTGAAGTCACCAGACGTGGAATGAAACAAGAGGAAATGCTGAGAATAGCTGAACTGATCAAACGTGCGATCATTGACGAAGAATCCGCTCAAAGCCTAAGAAAAGACGTGGCAAAACTAACAGCTGAGTTCCAAGGAGTTGAATACTGTTATCCAGAATAACCTGTGTATTCATCGAACTTTTTTTCCTAGACCTCCAAACGAGTAATCGAACGAATGCTGGGGCAAAACATGGAAACTGCTGTTCCAAG
>CAZHWL010000025.1:0-12047 GCA_964536035.1 uncultured Candidatus Bathyarchaeia archaeon
ACTTGAGAAGTATTCGCAAGAGCACCGTCGAATTAAAGAACAAGCCGAAAAGATGTGCAAAAACTTGCCGGATAGACGAAATGATCTAGATTCTATATGTTTGCTGTCTCAACGCAATTGCCATCATTATGGTGGGCGTTTCCCGCTTCTCTTATCGCATTTTCGATGTTGTTTATCACTCTATTTCTAAACAGCAAATTCATTATATCTCACAATTACAATTCGAACAAGAACCTGCTCAAAAGCGTTTGGCTTTCCGCCAAACTCCCAACGATGCGAGTTAGGCCGTTAGCCAGTGCAAAACGGAGCTTCCGAAGATCAGAAGCAAACCTGAGAGCTGTGGAAGTATCTTTTAGTCTGTTTCGCCGAAGTGCAGAGCTACGTCTACCATGTCAAAGGTGTCTACTATTCCGTCGCTGTTGGTGTCGGCAAATGGGTTCCAGTTGGAATCGCTCGGCGTGGAGCCAAAAGCAATTGCAATTATTACGCAGTCGAAAATGTCTACAGTATCATCGTTGTTTATGTCGCCGGGTATCTGTATCTTGATAAAATGGCCCATTAGGGGGTAATTGTCCCTATTCTCTGCGTTTATAACGTACGGAGTGTCACCAATTCCATCACCATCAGCATCCACTCCCGTGTAGTCACTCCAGTAGTTCCCGCCTGAAGGATAGCCATGATCCCACAGATTGCCCGATGAATTCTCTGCAAGGGCTTGAATGCTGTTGTCGATGAGATTGTTGTGGTAGAGAATATTATCTGAAGAACCGTATTCGAGGAGGATACCAGCATAACTGCTTGCCGTTATGTTGTTTTCCCTTATGTTATTGTTGAAAGCGTTCAAGAGCCAGATGCCCCCGACGTTTGCTGTTATGCTGTTTCCTCTTACGACGTTATAGTTGGAAGTAACGTAGATATTGATTCCCTGATTGTTGTTTGCTATGTCATTTCCGATTATGCCATTGTGGGAAGATTCCCGGAGGGATATACCAGTAAAGTAACTTGTCGTTATGTTGTTTCCGCTTATGCTGTTATAATTGGAATACCAGAGCCTGATGCCAAGACTGTTATTTCCCATGCTGTTTCCGCTAACGCCGTTATTGGAAGAATATTCGAGGTAGATGCCAGCATAGCTGCTTGCTGTTATGTTATTACCACTTATGACATTATTGGAACAAGAATAGAGCCTGATGCCGCTATGGAAGCCTGTGATTTGCGTGTTCCGAACCGTCACGTTTTCTCTATCAGACAAATATATTCCAGTTTCATTTCCAAGACCCTGAAGCGTGCAGCCGTTTCCATCCATCACTATATCGTCTCTCTCCACCACAATTCCAGTAGCATTGACAAAAATGTCGTCGATGAAGGTGTAGGTGACATTGCCAGCATTGAGAATAGGCGCGTCAGGCGGATCTACCGAACCATCAGGCCTGATGTAAATGGTTCCACTAGCTTCAGCGGACATACCCTTGAAAACTGAACACTGCATACTTGACAACAGCATTATTAGCACAATTCCAGAAACCATTCTATTCATTTCCCGTTCTCCTCGAGCTCAGTACACCCTCAATGTGGTTGCACTGTGTATTTCAGCTTTTCCAAACTAACCTATAGAAGAAAGCTCTATCCCGAAGCACAAAAAGAGGGACCTCGCTAAAACAGTCAGTCACTGTCAAGGCTTATATTCAAAGATCGACTCATTATCACATGGTATATCAGAATAAATGAACAGCTAACCATTAGTAAGGACTTCGGGAGAAATCTCCGCAGCATTTTTTGACATAGAATCCTGTTTTTGCTTGTTCATTGTTTACAGTGATTTTATGTGAACGTAGAATGCTAATGCTAATAACAGGTCTCCCATGTGGAAAAACAGTTCTAGTGGGTGGCCATCATAATATAATCCCTGCGCTGTTGCATAGCTGAACATTGAGTCTCCTAGAACAAACATGATGAAGCCAGCATTCAACAAAAGCCATGTTGTCTCTAATTTGCTCTTAGCGAAAATCATGAGGCCCATAGTTGAAAGGGCAAGCATTATGAGATCTAGCAGTGGGTAAGCGATGTCAATGAGTTTGACTAGTGTTTCTGCTTCCTCAGTCACCGCGGGAACAAGGACAAGCGTCGAGAAGACAGCACCGATAACAAGAACAATCGCAAAAGCCGTCACAAAAACCTTCATAGAAATAGCGGGCCGCATGAGCAGCAAATACAGAACCAAGGCCAGCAGAAGCGGAATGTAACCAATGAGCCAGAAAGCATCAGCCAAAGAAGGATAAGGAATATCAACATTCAGGACAAGCGAATAAATTCCCCACGTTAATTCTCCCAAAGACCAGAAACCCAATCCTACCGAGAAACATATCCAGGGTTGAGCAAGTTTGCTTCCGGGACCAGCCCAATAGCGTTTTAGTGCTATTACTGAGGTAAAGGCTACTGCTCCAGACAAGACTGGAGGAAAGCCATTTGCAAATATCCACATAAGATTAGGATAGTAGTTTTCAAATGCATAGATCAACAAGAGGCAAAAACCAGTCAGGAACGAGATTGCATAGGCGGTTCTGAAGCGAGACATTGTCGAAAACTAGAAACCAACTCAACCACATAAAAGAATTATCCGCGTTTCCGAACAAGCTCCTCTTGTTTCCCGGTTTTCACTGGCGAAAGTTTAAAATTGAATGTGCTCAATTAGCCAATACGGTTACGGTGTTGAAGTATGGAGCCTTTTCCATGGTGGAGCGAGAAACAGAAAAACCTTATGGAAGATGCAAAGACCTTTGCCGACAAAAACTTGCCTAAAGGCGAAGAAGTTTACTGGACGAAAAAGTTTCCAACCGAACTGTTGAAAGAAGTTGCTCTCAAAGGCTGGTTCGGCACAGTCATCCCTGAACAATATGGCGGCATGAACGCAGGAGTAACAGGAACCGCGATCGTTGCAGAAGAACTAAGCCGCATCGGCTCAGCCCTCGGCGAAGCCTACTCAGTTTCCATGTTTGGCGGCGTCGAACAACTCCTAGCTTTCGGAACAGAACAACAAAAGCAAAAGTGGCTGCCGAAAATAGCTAAAGGTGGCGTAGTCGGCGCTGTCTGCATTACCGAACCCTTTGTCGGTTCAGACGCGGCAGGCGTCGAATCAACAGCTAGACGAGAAGAAAACCAATATGTGTTAAACGGCAAAAAACGCTTCATAACCAACGCCGGCTTGGCGGACATTTACGTGGTTTACGCGAAAACAAGCGAGAAACCCGAGGACAAAGCCAAGTACCAGCACCTCACAGCATTCTTGGTTGAGAAAGGAACGCCCGGAATGTCTGTTGAAAAAATCAACGAGCTTTCCGGATGGATTGGCTTGCCTAACGGTTTCATGGACTTCAACGAAGCCAAAGTCTCATCCGACAACCTAATAGGCCGTGAAGGAGAAGGCTGGAAAGTCATGATGGCAGGCCTCAACTTTGAACGCATCGTCTACTCAGCAGCAATGCTTGGACCCATGCGCGAATCAATACGATATGCAGTAGCCTACGCGCAGAGACGTATGCAATTTGGCAAACCGACAATTGACATTCCAACTAATCAGGTAAAAGTTGCCGAAATGTTCGCAGGATTACACACCTCGCGGCTACTAGTGTATCATGCTGCACACTTGTTGGACGAGCACAAGGACACGATGGTGGAAGCGGCAACAGCCAAAATGTTCGCATCAGAAACCTACGAGAAACTCATCAGCGAAGCCATAATGGTGATGGGCGGAGACGGCTGGACAAGATTCTACCCAGTTGAAACATACCTCAGAGACGCAAAAGTCAACCAAATCGGCGCAGGAACAAACGACATCATGAAACTTGTCATCCTACGCGGAGGACTAAAAGCAATGGGTAAAAACCTGAAAATGCCCCGGCGCCGAATGCATGAACAACTCAACGTTCCAATCTCAACAACAGAGCCTTTGCCAATAGTTGCTGCCACAGAAGAGGGAATACTGAAGATTCTGGCAGAAGACTACGTCGTCAATCCAGGACTCTTCATGACCAGAGACGACATGAAAGAAAGACTGGAAAACGCCAACGACGAACAACTCGACAAGCTACTCAACAGCCTTGAAGCAAAAGAACTAGTGAAGCTTCATCGCGACAACCGCGGCACAATAACGCTTGCTAAGGCAACTTACAGTGGACTGCAAAAAGCTGGACCATTCGAAATGTACAAATGGTATCCGGACTGGCTGAGCAAAAACTTCATCTTCTAAACTCTTTCTTCAATTCAACATTTCTGACGCAATCATATTAGTAAAAAGACTGACTGTTCCGGGCTTCACAGAAAACATCAAATTTCCTTGAAAAGCTTTTTAACAATACCCCGAGCTAATAATTCCATCATTAAACCAAGGTGAAAACTATGGAAATCAAGAAAATAGCTGTTTTGGGTGCTGGCTTGATGGGCCACGGAATCACCCAAGTAGCCGCTCAAATTGGCAAATACGAAGTTACGATGCGAGACATCGAGCAGAAATTTGTTGATAACGGAATGAACATGATACGAGAAAGCCTTCAGCGCTTCGTCAAAAAGGCTCAAATAACCGAGACTCAGATGAATGAAATCCTCTCCAGAATCCATCCCTCACTTGATCTAAAGGAAGCCGTTTCAAACGCTGACCTGATAATCGAGGCTGCACCAGAAAACATCGACTTAAAAAAAGCACTATTCCGCGAAGTTGACAGCTTCGCGCCACCTCATGCAATAATCGCATCAAACACATCATCCGTCAGCATCACCGAACTAGCTTCAGCAACAAAAAGACCCGATAAAGTGTGTGGCATGCACTTCTTCAACCCACCACAGCTGATGAAACTGATTGAAGTCATAAAAGGAGCCAAAACCTCTGACGAAACAACGCAAACCATTCTGGACACAGCCCATCGAATGGAAAAGGAAACAGTTCTAGTAAAGAAAGACTGCCCAGGCTTCATCGTAAACCGCATACTAATCCCCGCATTGAACGAAGCAGTTGCGCTGTACTGGGAAGGCGTCGCCGACAGAGACGACATTGACAAGGCGATTAAGCTGGGCTTGAACTGGCCTATGGGACCACTTATGCTGCTTGACTATATCGGCTCAGACACGACGCTGGCTATTGCAGATGTTTTAACGAAAGAGCTTGATCCAAAGTTTCATCCAACCACAGGATTGAAACAGATGGCCAAAGCCAACCTTCTGGGAAGAAAGACGGGCAAAGGCTTCTATGACTGGACACAAAAATAGACTAAGAGGCTGAAACATATGGACTTTAAACTGATCATCTACGAGAAAAGCGAAGGAATCGCCACTATCACACTTAACAGGCCTGAAGCGCTGAATGCGTTCAGCAAAGAAGTCGTCGAAGAAATCCTTCAAGCACTGGAAGACATAAGAAGAGACGAAAACGTTCGAGTCGTCATTCTGACTGGCGCAGGTGAAAAGGCATTCTCCGCTGGCGCCGACATCAAGGCCATGATCGGCATAAATCCATTGAAAGCGAGAGAACTGTCACTAATGGGAGAGAAGCTGTGCGTATCCTTTGAAAACCTTGAGAAACCAGTGATTGCAGCACTGAACGGATATGCTTTAGGCGGAGGCATGGAAGTCGCAATGTCATGCGACATACGCATTGCATCCGAAAACGTTCGCATGGGACAAACGGAAATCAACATCGGCCTAATTCCAGGATGGGGTGGAACACAGCGACTCACAAGATTGGTAGGCAGAGGCAAAGCCAAGGAACTCGTTTTCACTGGAAGAATGATTGACGCAAGAACCGCTGAGCAGCTTGGCATCGTGAACATGGTCGTTGCCGCAGACAAATTCAGGGAAACAGTCAGACAGTTTGCCTTGGAATTAGCGGCAAAAGCCCCAGTGGCGCTAAAAATAGCTAAGGCTCTGATTGACAAAGGCGCAGACATTGGTTTAGAATCGGCTTTGGCTCTGGAACGTGAAGGCTTCGGAGTAGTGGCTTCAACAGAAGACCTTCAAGAAGGCGTCAAAGCGTTTACAGAGAAAAGAAAACCAACATTCAAAGGCAAGTAGCCAATCAATTCACTATCTTCTTTTTAACCAGCTTCGAAACAGAACAGTGAGTTTTGCTGTACAATCACATGCTTTCTTGAAAGCATTTATATGAAAGAAGTTTAGTAGCCTAAGATTCCATAGGAGAGACTGATGACATGAAGGCCATTATTTTTGGTCCGCCAGGCTCGGGTAAGGGCACTTATGCGTCTCGCCTGCAGGGAAAGCTCGACGTTGACGTTATTGCGATGGGAGACATTTTCCGTGAGATCATGAAGGAAAATACTCCACTAGGGAAAAAAGTCAAAGGTTTTGTAGAGAAGGGTCAGCTTGTTCCTGATGATGTTGTGATTGAGGTCTTGAAGCAACGTTTGTCCAAGGTTTCGAGCAGCAAAGGGTTTATTCTTGATGGCTTTCCACGCACGATTGATCAGGCTAAAGCTTTGGGGAAAATAGCGGAAATAGGTGTTGTTATTTTGCTGACTGTGCCAGACTGGATTATCATTGAACGTTTGTCCACGCGAAGAATATGTAAGAGCTGTGGCGAGGTTTACAACGTTCGCTATTTGAAGCCGAAAGTGGAAGGTGTATGCGACAAGTGCGGAGGACAGCTTTATCAGCGCTCTGATGACACTGCAGAAGTTATAAAGGACAGAATAAAAGTCTACGAGAAACAAACCCAGCCAATCTTGCAATACTATAAGGAAAAGAGGGTACCGCTAGCAGAGTTCAAGACTGAAAGCTTAGACATGCCACCTGAAATAGCCGTTGAGAAAATCTTGAACGACCTCAAAGGAAAAGGGCTAGCGTAAGATCACCAACAATAACCTATAAGTCAGTCTTGGCTTTCACAAGGTCTTTGCTCTTTACTAATGTAGAATCCAACATTTAGTCAAAGGTTATCTTGATTCAACACGTACATAATCGGCAGTGCAGCGCTCAATAATTGTATCGTTCTATTTTGTAGAACATTGTGTTCTGATGTGTAGTATTATACGGACGGGGTTTGCTAGATTTTATTGGTGATTAAAATATGAGACGAGTAATTGGAAGAATGAAAAAGGAGTTAGCCTTGGCAGTAGTTCTATCAATCGCTTTAGTAGCCTTGGTAAGCTTCGTCAACCTACGGAATCAAAGCCAAGAATATCAGGATTCTCTTCAAATAAACCCCTACAAAAGAGGATCGCTTGCTGAAATGCAATCGACATCAACTGAGCAAATAATCAGAGAGAACATTGTCGGCGAACTGCAGAAAGGTTCTTTTGAAACCGTAGTGAGAGAACTGAAAAACCTGACTTCCATTCATGGCGGGAGAATGCCTCGCTTACAAATGTTTTACGAAAGCGAAGTATGGAAAGGCGAGCTAACATGCAAGATTCCCACAGACAACGTGACTTCTTACACCTTTGAAGTTAGAGCCTTAATCAGCAACCATGGCAAGGTTACGTACATTTCTATAAGCGTTACGGAGATCGAAGTAAACGCGACATCACAACAGCAAGAAACAATGTCCGACGTCAGCATAAGCCTGAAAGAGATTGCAGAAGGAGGACAATCTCCGCTCATAAGCCAACTTGGAGCTGTTATTCCATGGCTTACAACAAGCCTGATCTGGATTGC
This sequence comes from uncultured Candidatus Bathyarchaeia archaeon, assembly GCA_964536035.1. GTDB lineage: Archaea > Thermoproteota > Bathyarchaeia > Bathyarchaeales > Bathycorpusculaceae > JBGPAV01. The sequence goes on from CAZHWL010000025.1 coordinate 7,660, forward strand.
TCAAGGCCTAATAATCACTGTGCCTCTCAGCTTCGTCTTGCTAGCAATTATCATAATGATTGAAAAAGGCATAATACCACTTTGGAAAAAACAAATCAAAAACAAGAAGTCAGGTACACCTGTAACTGTTAGGCCGACAGTCTAGCTCTGGATTCACATACTCTTCGCTAACTCAAAATCCTCCCATTTTAGTAATCAACAAGCATTTAATCAGAAACAGTGAGGTCTAGGAAGCAAAGTTGAGAAGATACGTGTTGCGTTTGTGGATTTGAGGTTTTTACCAAAAGTTATATGTGATGGCGAAAGGTTATCAGAATCTCTCTTCAGACAGGAGAGAAGACAACATTGCCTGACCCAACTGTGTTGCTGAAGAACGAATCTGGCAAACAAATGCTTCTGCTAGGAAATGAAGCCATCGTAAGAGGTATCCTTGAAGCAGGCATAAGCATAGTAACCACTTATCCAGGCACGCCGGCCTCAGAAATAGGCGATACAACATCAGAGATAGCAAGTAAAGCCGGCCTATACATGGAGTATTCCACGAACGAGATGGTTGCAGTTGAGGTAGCTGCTGGAGCCGCAAACGTTGGAGTCAGAGCCTTGACAGCGATGAAACATGTAGGGTTGAACGTTGCTGCTGATGCGCTCATGACATTAGCCTACATCGGAGTAAGAGGCGGCTATGTTATTGTAACAGCAGACGACCCGGAATGTTACAGTTCACAGAATGAGCAAGATAACCGATACTATGCTTTGCTCTCAAGTCTTCCATGCATGGAGCCTTCTGACCCGCAAGAAGCGAAAGACATGACGAAAACGGCTGTAGAGATCTCCGAAAAACTCGAACTTCCAGTGTTGTTGAGAACCACGACACGAGTGAACCACACAAGAGGCCCCGTCAGGCTGGGCAAGCTGGCAAAGCCGAGCCTACAAGGCACCCTTGTTAGAGACGTGAAACGCATGGTGATGATTCCTGCACACGCTCGACTGATGCATGTCAGACTATTGGAGAAAGTAGAGAAAGCCCGAGAAATCAGCGAAAACTCGCCCTACAACACAGTTACACGCAAAGGAAAGAGTCAGATCGGAATTGTCTCGTCAAGCTCAGCATACAATTATGCGGTTGAAGCTGTCGAACTGCTCAGATTAGATGCAAGCATTCTGAAACTCGGAATGACTAACCCGCTTCCCGAAAAGCTAATCGGGCAGTTTTTGAAAGCAAACAAGAAAGTCATCATTATAGAGGAACTTGAGCCATATTTGGAAGTGCAGATCAAAGCCATAGCGAAAGATCACGCTCCAACCGTAGAGATCTATGGAAAGACAGCCAAGCAGTATTTTCCGCGGAAAGGTGAGCTTACCACTCGGCTAGTTGCGGAAGGATTAGCGCAGATAACTGGTCAGAAGCTTCCATTGGATTTTAGGAAAATTGATGAAGCTTACGCTGAAGTGGCAAAAGATCTGCCTGCTAGACCGCCGATTCTTTGCGCGGGTTGTCCGCATAGAGCTTCATTTTTTGTCATAAAGAGAGCCGGTGGAGACAAGGCGAATTATCCAACAGACATTGGCTGCTATGCCTTGGGAATTGCCCCGCCTCTGAATGTCGGCGATTTGTTGATTTGCATGGGTTCAGGTGTCAGTACCGCTCAGGGAATGAGCCGAGCCACAGGCGAACCGACTATCGCCATTATCGGCGATTCTACATTCTTCCACGCCGCGCTCCCAGGCCTCGTGAATGCAGTCTACAATAACGCAAAGATAACGCTAGCTGTCTTGGATAACTCCACCACTGCCATGACAGGGCACCAACCACACCCCGGAACAGGTGTCACAGGAATGGGAAGCCCATCAGAGAAGATAAGCATCGAAAAAGTTGCTGAGGGTTGTGGAGTCAAGTTCGTGAAGTCAGTGAACCCGTTCGAGATTAAGGAAGCTACGGCAGTTCTTAAAGAAGCTCTTCAGCATAATGGGCCGTCAGTTGTTATTCTCAGGTCACCTTGCACTCTACTGACTGTCAGAGACAGAAGAAGGAGAGGCATAACTGTCAAGGCTTTCAGAACAACGGACAAGTGCACAGATTGTATGGTCTGCATAAAGCTTCTGGGATGCCCAGCGCTGATAATAGAAAACGGGAAAGTGCACATTGATGAGACACTGTGCACAACATGCGGATTATGCGCTTCAGTGTGTCCCTATAAAGCCATAGAAGGCGAGGAGGCTTCAGCATGAAGGAATTCAACATAGTACTAGCAGGCGTGGGCGGACAGGGCACGATACTTGCAGCGGAGATTCTCGGCGTGGCTGCAGTGAAAGACGGCTTGAACACGCGCGTGAGTGAGATTCATGGAATGGCTCAGCGAGGCGGCGCAGTGACATCCAGCGTCAGAATAGGCGAAAACGTAGCTTCACCCACAGTGTTGGAGGGACAAGCAGAAGTGCTAATAGGCTTCGAACCTCTGGAGACGCTTCGCAACCTCAAGTTTGCTTCTGAAAGAACCCTTGTTATCATGAGTGACGAGAGGATTCCGCCAACCGAGCTTGCAGCCAAGAACATTGCATACCCCTCTATTGAAGATATTCTAGAAAAGATCAGAAGATTCACGGACAATGTGATTGTTGTGGAAACAGAAAGATTGGCTAATGAGGCAGGAAATATCTTGGCAAGGAATATTGTGCTGCTTGGCGCTTTAGCAGCTTCTGGAAAGCTGCCAGTGAAGAATGAAAGCCTGATTGAAGCTTTGAAGGAGTTGGTCCCGGCAAAACACGTGGAGACAAATGTGAAGGCATTCAGACTAGGCTATGAATACGTGAAGAAAAAAGCTTAGGATTCTTTTGTCTTCGATTCGGTTTTGGTTTCTTTTTCGTGTTCCAATATTGTCTTCAGGATGTTTTGAAAGATTTTCATGTCTGAAACGTTAATCAATGGAATTTGGAAACTCTTGTCTACCTCAACTATTTTCTCATATTTTGGATACTCGATGTAGCAGATTTGGCTTACAGGAAATTCTTTCTTTTTTAGTTCCTGCTCGAAAGATTTCTCGTATACTTCAAGGCATAGGAGGTAACCGTTTATCCAGTACAGTCTGTTGACGCCGTAGGTTGCGGCGCAATACGCAATGTTGCCGATTGAACGTTTGTCCAGACCTAGTATAGTGATTTTGCGTGTTGGCGCGATTTCAACTTCCATATGCTTCTACTCCTTGAACGGACTGTTCAGCACTTCTTTGGCTTTGCCAGATATTATGGGCCCAAGTCCATGAACGGTTTCAGACCAGCCGTCAACGTTTATGAGAGCGTTTAATGGTGTCTGGTAGGATTTGAGTATTGCTATGGCTTTCTCTCTTCCGATGTTAGGTAGGCTAGCAATAAAGTACATTTGAGCGTCTGACGTGCTGTCAATTTTCTTGAATGCGTGAACTGTGGGAGATCGCTTTTCGACGATTTGCTCTTGATGCGCGGCAACATAAAGGAAGTCAACTGTCTCCTTGTAAGATGTGGTGCACACCATTGATACGCCGTTTCTAGCTAGGCAGAACATTGCCCCCCAGACAGCGGCTGGCTGAATTTTGCTGTATTTGTAGATTACTGGCAAATACCCTTCAAGAAGAATCAGAGATTTCGGATAGACCTCTTTCAGTCTGAACAGTTGTTCAAAGAGATAACGGCGTGTAAGCGTGTACACGAAATCCTGAACGGTCTTGCGCTCTACTGCACAAATGTCGGAGAGAACGTAATCGCCCTTCTCCAACGTGGCGGTTTGAACGTTGACGCCCCGTTCCATTAGTCCCTTCACTATCTTCGGCGCAGAAGAAGCCTCGCGACTGTCAACAATTATAGTCGGCTGCACTTGCTCTTTCTCCTTTTTCTCCTTCAAATAAGGTAGTAAAGTCTCTGTACCAGACATACCCTTCAGCTCTGCAGAATTGACCTTCACTCACGTGGTCTTATTTTCTTTTGCGGTTAGCCACGCATTTTAAGCTCACTCAAATTCTGGACCCGAGCATTCTGAACTCAGCTTCGTCCTGTTCATTAAATATTGAGAGTTTTGCAAATCAAAGCTGAAGAATTACTCAGAAAACTAAAGGGTAGAATCTTAAAAAAGAGAGATTGGAGGGTTTATGGTCCTTTCTTAGTGATCTCTTTTATGATGCCTGCGGCCACGGTTGTGCCCATGTCTCTGACTGCGAAGCGTCCGAGCTCTTCAAATTCGGAGAAAGTTTCAACAGCTATCGGCTGTAGCGGTTCCATCCGTACGAGTGCAGCGTCTCCTGTCTTCAGGAATGTAGGTTTCTCTTCGACCACTTGGCCTGAGCGTGGGTCAATTTTCTTTATTAGTTCAGTGAATTTGCATGCGATTTGTCCTGTGTGGTAGTGAAGCACTGGTGTGT
>CAZHWL010000026.1:0-7627 GCA_964536035.1 uncultured Candidatus Bathyarchaeia archaeon
AGGGTGGTTGTTTCGATTTCTCCTCCTTCGCCTGCCGGGTTTATTCCATACTTCTCTTGAAGTTTGACTAATCGATCTATCATTTCTCTGTCTATTTCTCTTCCTAACCATGATCTGTCTAGCGGATAAGCGAAGACTCCTGAAATGATTGCCTTGTAGCCTTCTTCAACGATTTCTTCTAAGAGCTCCTTCTGATCTTTCTTCCACAGAGGATTGAGGCACTGCAGATCGAGTTCGGCGCAGATTTTTCTGATTCTTCCCGCTTGATACTCTGATTGTATTGCTCCTGTGACAATTCCTTCGATATTAAATGATGTTTTAGCTTCCTGCATCGCCTTCTTCAGGTCTTCAAGCTCTGCTTCCTTTCTTCCCTCAGTCACTCTCTGAATGATAGGCAAAACTAAGGCTTCGGCCTGAAGTTTAGTCAAATCGACATTGACCGTGTGAAACATATAGCTCTCCTTGTTCTCAGAAATCAAAGTTACCAAACACGCGATTTCGTTCTTCTCCATGGCCTTGGCTAACGCCAGAGTCGAATCCTTCCCGCCTGAGAACAAGACGCCTAATCTCATAGTCCATCTAGACTGAAAACCAGTTTATTAACAGTCTCACAATTTGAGAACGGAATTATCGAGTCAATTTGGCAAGAGCTTTTTTCTCAAGCGAGTCTTCACATATTTTGAACGTTTCAGGCTCGTCTTTCTGCAATATTGCTTTTAGAGCTTCAGGAGCAAGTTCCTTCATGAGATGGGTTAACTCTCTTTTGGCTGACTCAAGATGCTTCTGAAGCAACTTCTTGTCATCATAAACGACACCGGCCAAAGGACAGATCTTGTCCATCTTCACAAACCACTCGATGTTACCCGTTTTCTTGTTTATGTCAAAGGTTATCGGTCCTGACACGCATGTTTCAGGCTTTACAGCGTGGATCACGCATTTTCTGGTCTTCATGTCATGGAAGACACAGTAGCCTTCAACGTTCTCTTTCGGAAACATGTAATCTTCCTGAACAAACGCATTCACTATTGGAATGCCTTGTTTCTCCAGATGCTCTTCTATTATTTTCCTGCGCTCTTCCGTAATGGGTGGTCTTGTGCCAAAACAGCAACTATAGCTGGTTTTACACTTGCCACATACGTCAAAGAAATTGCTCTGTCTCTCATTTGCCATGGCTGAATGCTCCTTCCTCAGAAATACGGTTGATTGCTTATCAGACTTTTCGTAAGCCTTCGATAAACGTCAACTATCGCTTCATGCAGTTCGGTCTTCTGGCTTCTACGCTTCACGTCTTTGCTTATAATCTCAGATAAATTGCCGCGCTCGATTCTCTTCTCAACTATCGGAAGATACCGCTTCTCTTCTCCTGTTGCATTCTTACTGGCGATACGGAGATAATGCTGACACGCTTGTTTTGCGGTTCGGCCTTGCGGATGCTGAACTGTTGCCTTCAATCCGTCTGCAACTATCTTGTTGAAATCGTTTACCAGAAGATCGTGGGCCAGCAAATCTGCGTTTTCTTCCTTTACTAATCCTCTGAGCAACGCTCTAATGAAGCAACTCAAAGCCACGTCAGACTTGACGCACTCCTGTTCATCCATTACCCGGATCTCTAAGGCGCGTCTATCGAAACGAAAAATCACGCCGCGACTGTTGACCCACTCCTTATTCAGAAGTATCTTGTCTGCACCAGCAGCTGCTAATTCTGTTGAGTATCGCCCAACGATTTGCTCAAGATATTGACTGAACGAAGAAATATATTCCGGCACGATGTCAGCCGTAACAGAGGGAACCTCAAACTGATTTTCCTTGTAAAACCTCAATCGATTGTCGACATTTTCGCCGATCCTGTCTTCGTAGACAGGTGACGAAGCAGCGATTGCCGGCAAATACGCACAAACCTCTGCAAGTTTATTGTGAAGCAGAATGCCCTCCTTTTCGTGGGCGTATGGTAGGTTCAGCTGGAAACTCTGAATATTAAGCCATCCATGTCGCTTCAGGTTGAACACTCTGCGATAGGCTTCGTAGATTTGTCTGTGGCGGTGCGGCCAAACTCCTGTTTCGTCAAGCTTGAGCAACGGATGCATACCCATGCCGAGAAGGCAGGCTTGATGCTTCTGTTTCAGGAAATCGTACAGAGTCAGAACTGCTTCTTGCATTGTTTCTTCGAACTCGATAGGTGATTCAAAGGGAGCGTTGGGTCTGACTTCCATGACGTGAAGTTGAAGCTCCTTCCCGAGCGTGAAGCGTGAAAACTCGACGGAGTTCACGACTTTACCGTGGAAGGCTTTCAATATTCTGTCAGCAATTGGCAAGGCTTTCAGCTGTTCATCAACAATTGAGAACTCGTGTTCTGGTCCTAACACTTCGAGGGTTTTGTACGTGCGGGTTCCTCTTCCTGTTTGGACATTCGTCTGAGGTTTGGATATAAACGTGCAGTTAATCTTAAATATGCAGGCATCAATACCGTGGTTTCAGACACTTGGTGTCAAATGGGTGCTGGTTGTCTCAAATATAAGCTTGCCAATAAAAGCATCTACGATAAAACCTGCGGCATTTCTGAAATCTTCAGCCAAAGATTTTGTTCTCAACTTGAGCAGTGACTACCGCTACTTGAAGACAGGATACTATGTTTCAATGCATGCTGAAGTCTTGGGAAACGCTGTGATACCGTCAAGCAGAAACATAATCGACGCTAACCGCACGCCGATCCTGTTGTTGAAAGCTTCGAAGGCAGGGATTTCTACGATGCCCTATTTCGTCACTAGTTCTGTGAAGCAGATCATGCAGGAATTTAGCTTTCCAGTTGTTGTGTTTGCAGTTAACCCGTTCAGTTATGACGGGTACAAGACCGCAAAAAATAAAAGCTCACTATACAGAGCAGTAAAAAGCTTGGGAATGAATTACAAGTTCACAGTTTGCGTGCAGCCTTTGAAGGGGGAAATGATTTCGTTCAAATCCATCTTCGGAAAATGTGAACAAGAGCAGACCCTCAAGGAAATCTCTGCGAAAGTCTACGAGCTTTTCGGAATCCCCATATGCAAACTGCATGTCCAGCGTGTTGAAAACAAGGTCTTTCTGTGCGGACTCCAACCTCTAAAAAAAGAGGAACTTGTCCAGACCGATCTAGACGTTATTTCCGAAACAATATCACAGATGTCGACAATGGGTGACGGCACAGTTGGCTAGAATAGCCTGTTTTGTAGAGAAATACAATTTTTCAGATCCGAGAGAAGAAAACGCCCTCAGCAACTTCAAGCATGCGGCTGAGAGACTTGGACACGAATTTAACTTCATGTTCAGGGAAAACGTTTCAGAAATACCGAAATATGACGCGGTCTTCATCAGAGCCACAACTGACCCGCTTTTCACGGCTTACGTTGTTTCCAGAACAGCCTCAGAACTCGGCCTCAAAGTGGTTGACGACCCAGAATCAATACAGATCTGCGGAAACAAAATACACCAATACGCCCTATTCCAGAGACATAACATACCGCACATTCCAACGATATTCATCAACAAAGAGGAATTCCATCACAAGCTGATAGAAGACATCTTTCGCCAGTTCGGCAAACCAGTCGTAGTAAAAGCGCCGTATACGAGCTTCTCACGATATGTGGAGAAAGTTGCTTGCGAAACAAGCTTTCGCGAAGTGGCGACAAGGTTCTTCAGAAAATCGGATGTTCTGGCTGTGCAGAAATTCGTGCCCACTGCTTTCGACTGGAGAGTCGGTGTCCTGAACAACGAGGTGCTTTACGTCTGCAAGTACATGATCCCAAAGGGAAAATGGAAGCATGGTGCAAAACTTCGAGGCAAACCGACATTCATCTGGGGCAGAACCGTCTCGCTCAAAGTCGAAAACGCACCCAAAGAACTGAAAGAACTGGCGCTTAAGGCGTGCAAAGTCGTTGGTAATGGACTCTATGGCGTGGACATAAAGGAAAGCATCGATGGCTACGTCGTCGTGGAAGTGAACGACAACCCAAGCATATACGCAGGTTATGAGGACCTAAGAAGCAAGGATCTGTACGGAAAAATCATAGCATACTTAGCCAACTGATTCTGCATGCGAGTATACGCTTTCACATAATCATAATCCTGAATGGGTGCGGTTAAGCCTTATATCGCATGCTTCTTTCTTCCGCATGAAAGTGAAGCTGATGGGAGCGCGAGGCCTTCTAGCGAGACTGTTCTCACCTGTTGCTGATCCGCTCAGACGCGAGTTCTGGTTCATAACAGGCAACTATCGGATCCTTCTCATAAGTTGGGTGATAATGGACTTGGCTATGGAAATGCCCCACCCATATTATCAACCATACGTCCAAGAAGTGCTTGGAGGAAAAGATTTCCCCATGGCTCTAGGATTGATAGGCTTGGCCAACTTCTTCGCCATGGCAGCAGTCGCCTTTCCCGGCGGCTATCTTGCGGACAAATATGGGAGACGATGGCTCATAACAACCATGACGTTTGGACTGGCAGGCTCCTTTCTCCTTTATGCCTTCGCTCCCTCATGGCACTTCATATTAGTGGGAGCCACTCTGCAGGGGTTATGCTTGATCTATCAACCGGCTCTGTTTGCTATGGTTCAAGATTCGCTTCCGCCGGAGCGTAGGGGAACAGGTTCTTCGTTGATACAGATGATTCACGGCACCTTCAACACCCCCGGACCGATAATTGGAGGCTTCTTGCTGCTTGTGTTCGGGTTAGAAGGAAGCATGAGGATTGTCTACTTGATCGTGACAACCCTCTATCTCACAGCAGCAATCTGGCGACTGCGACTGAAGGAAACAATAAAAGATGCAGAACCAATGCGTTTCAGATACTTCATTTCCATGTATCCAAAGGCCATAAAGGAGAGCTTCAAAGTCTGGAAAGTTGTCCCCAGATCAGTGCTGTGGCTTTTCTTCATTCAAGTCTGCGTCATGTTCAGCAACGCACTCGTAAACGTAATTAACGCGCTTTACGCCATCAATGTTCTCGGAATACCGAAGGAACAGTGGTTCCTCACGTTCATACCGCTCCTGTTAACAATGGTGTTCATCTCCATACCAGTGGGAAAGATGGTGGACAGAATTGGAACAAGAGTCCCACTTACGATCGGCTCCATAGTCTTAGCTGTAGCACTGCTGATGTTCGTCAACGGCAACTTCTACACGATAATGATTTCAATGGCGCTATTAGGCTTGGTTCACATACTGGTCATGTCGTCCGGAATGGTGCTTTCAGCGACCCTCGTGGAACCAGAGAACAGGGGAAAAGTCAGAGGCTTCCTCAACTTCGTGGGATACATATTCACCGGCATAGGGATGCTGCTGGGCAACTTTCTCTACAACATAATGCCCCAACTGCCTTTCTACGTAACAACTCTGCTGACTGTTCCAATGGTGCTGATAGTCGTGCTGTTCATACAGGAACCGAAGAAGGCGATAAGACAGATCGTGCAATAGAAATAAAAAAGCACATCATTCTCGCAGACAGCATTTTTGAAAGAACAAATGCATGTTGCTACTTTTCGACAGCTATTTATTCAGAACAAACAGTTTGTCATGATAACAGAGGAAGGACAAATTGAAAGACGCTGTTGACGATTATGATTTCTCGAAAGAGATGTCGGTTAACGAGCTTGTTCTGCAAATGGGAAAAGCTTGGGGTTTCACGGCCGGTAAGCTAGCCGTAGGCGTAAACATTCTTGAACAAATGAACCTGACACGCGAATGCGTGAAATTCCTGTCATTTACAGGAAATCTTGTGGCAACAGGAACGCGAGGAGCCCTGAGAGAACTTGTCAAAAGAAGACTTGTCGATGTCGTAATAACCACATGTGGAACCATAGACCACGACATCGCCAGATGCTGGAAGAAATACTATAAGGGCTCATTCGTGATGAACGATGCCCAACTTCATGATAAGAACATAAACCGCCTAGGAAATGTTCTTGTTCCGAACGACAGTTACGGCATAATCCTTGAACAGAAAATGCAGACATTCCTGCAGGAACTGTGGAAAGAAGGCGTAAGAGAGGTTTCAAGCAGCCAACTGTGTCGAGAAATCGGGAACCGCATCTGCAACGAAACCTCAATACTCTACTGGGCAACCAAGAACAACATCCCTGTTTACGTGCCAGGCATCGTGGACGGGGCGGTTGGCTACCAAGTTTGGCTGTTCTCACAAGATCATGATTTCAAACTTAATTTGCTGAAGGATTCGGGAGAACTGAATGACATTGTTTTCACGGCTAAAAAGAGTGGAGCATTGATTATTGGCGGCGGGATTTCCAAACATCACACAATATGGTGGAACCAGTTCAAAGACGGACTTGATTACGCAGTGTATGTGAGCACCGCTGATGAATGGGATGGAAGTCTCTCAGGCGCAAGACCGAGAGAAGCAGTTTCTTGGGGAAAAATCAACGCAAAGGCGAAACGCGTTATGGTTGAGGGTGACGCTTCGCTTATTTTGCCAATAATGGTGAGCGCGTTACTGAGTAGAATGAAGAATGGCTAGGAGAGCCCTTTGAACAGCCATGACAGATCGGGCGCTTTTCGTTTGAAGTCAACTCTCTCATTTAGCGCGTGTGTTATCAACGGCAAAGCGATCGTCGCATCGCAGTAGCAAACGGCTCTTTTTCCTTTTATGTCGATTTTGCCCCAGCTGATGGCTTCCTCCAATGTGCAACCTGAAAGGCCTCCCCACTGTGGAGAATCAGTTGTAATCTGAATGGCGTAGCGATGAGGATAGTAATACTCTTTCAAACCTTTCCTCACGTGTCCTTCTCGTCCGGGGACCCCTTCATCCATGGTTCTTGGTGAGACAGATATCGCCAGAAGCTGTGCGAAGTCTTTTGGAACGCCCCCGCCAAGATAAATAACGCCGACTTCTTTTGTCTTCTCTCCTATGCTCACGAACTGGTCAAATTCTTTGACGCTGTCTAAGACTATTTGGTGACCTTGGTTTTTGGCCATGAGGAAGGTTTCACCATAGGCGCTGTCCGCTATCGCCGGGGAAAATACGGGGACATTGTTTGCGGCTGCTGTGGCAACTATGCTTGGGATTTTCTTTTTGCTGAGCCATTTACCAAATAGATAAAGCAATTCTGAAGACGTGTATGGGAAGCCTTTCTTGGTGGTCATGAGGAACTCTGTTATGAGGAGCTCCATTTCACGGTAGTCGGTTTCCTTTCCGTAAACATCATAGTACCTGTTTACGTCATCTTGGAGAAGCTGTTGATCGTCGACTTGGTGAGAGCCTTGCCAGTAGCTGAACCCCATGGCGTCAACCAAATCCTCGGAGACGTTGGCGCCTGTTGACACGAGCACGTCGATATAACGGTTTTCTATGAGCCAGTTGATGATACGCCATTGACCTGCTGTGCTCATTGAGCCCGAAAAGCCCATAATGATCGCTAAATTCTTCTCTTTCAACATGGCTTCCCAGACTTCGACGGCCTCACCTAACTTCCTGCCCTGATAGGCGGTTCGGCTCATCTCGTCCAGAAGCTTGGATATTGTCTTCTTTTTTACGCGTATTGCTTCGACTTTTCTTTTGAAGTACGTGTCAGTCATGAATGTACACCTTGTAGATTAGTTGGATTGCGTGGCTTGTATTTGAAATTTTTTATTCTGTAAGGCTC
>CAZHWL010000026.1:7727-9557 GCA_964536035.1 uncultured Candidatus Bathyarchaeia archaeon
ATTGATATTGTAGGATGAAAAGTGATAAAAGCTAAATGAACTGGTCTAACGCTAGATGATGAAAGCATGAACATTTCAAGAGAGGAATTTGGCAAGATAATTGACTCCACAAACGTCAAGATGACAGCCACCAAAAACGAAATTGAAAAACTCTGCAGGGAAGCGATGGAATATAGTTTTGGCTGCGTTTGCGTGAATCCTGTTTATGTGAAACTTGCGGCTACGACTTTGAAGAGTTCGAAAGTTAAGGTTTCTTCAACGATCGGATTTCCGTTTGGATCTTCGGTTACCGAGATAAAAGCTATGGAGGCCTTAAGGGCTGTGGAAGATGGCGCGAAGGAGTTGGACATGGTTATTAATGTTGGCTTGCTGAAGTCTGGAGATTACGATGGTGTGAAACGTGACATAGCCACGGTTGTTGAGGTCAAACGTCTTGTTAGAGAAGTGGTTGTGAAAGTCATTATTGAAACAGCTCACTTGGCAAAGGAAGAAAAGATTATGGCTTGTAGGCTTGCGAAGGAAGCTAAGGCGGATTTTGTTAAGACGTCTACAGGTTTCTTTGGTCTGGGCGCAACAGTTGAGGACGTAAGGCTGATGCGCGAGACCGTGGGCAAGGAGATGGGTGTGAAGGCTGCCGGAGGAATCAGAAGCTATTCTGACGTAATTAGGATGATTGAGGCAGGAGCGAACAGAATAGGAACGAGCTTTGCAGTCGAAATCATCAGAAACGTTCCATAAGGATTTCTACATTTTTTCTGGCGCAAATACACCGATCAGATTTAGAGCGTTCTTCAGTACGATTCTTACTGTGTTGACGAGAACGAGTCGAGCGTCACTGAGCTCCGGTGTTTCAGCTTTTATCACGGGCAGAGCGTTGTAGAAAGTGTTGAACTTGTCCGCTAGCGCATTAGCGTAGTCTGCAATTAGGTAAGGTTTCAGGTATTCTGCAGCTTCGATGAACGTGTCTGGGAAGTTGGCAAGTGACAAGATGAGGTCCCGTTCAAGCCTGTCTTTCAACAGTTCGTAAGCTGGTTTCGCTGGCTTTCCTTCAGCTTTGCGCAGTATGCTGCAGGCTCTTGCGTGCGTGTATTGAATGTATGGTGCACTGTTTCTTTCGAAGTTCAAGACTCTGTCCCATGTGAAGACGACTGGTTTTGAAGTGTCAACTTCCAGAAGCGCAAATCGCACTGCTCCGATGCCTACGAAGTTTGCGATGTTCTGTTTTTCCTGTTCTGAGAGTTGCGGCGAGCGCTTCGAAACTTCTTCGTAGGCTCGTTTGACTGCTTCGTCCATCACTTCATCAAACGTGATGTAGTGTCCTCTTCTGCTACTCATCTTGTAGCCGGGAAGACTTACCAAGTTGTAGGCGAAGTGAACGAGGCTGTCAGCGTACCTTTCGAAACCTAGGGCGTACAGCGCGATCTTCAGCTGCAACTGTGCCAAACTCTGTTCCATGCCTATCACGTTGATGACTTTCTCAGCTTTCTCAAACTTCCACAAGGTATAGGCAATGTCTCGCGTCGTGTACAGGGTGGTACCGTCTGAACGCGCAAGCGTGAGAGAAGGAATCTCGTGCCCCGCTTTAAGCCCGAGCTTGCTTCGCAGATTGAACTTCACAGCTACTTTGTCAGCATCAAACTCCAATACTCCATTTTCAACGAAAACGAATGGCGATTCCTTCAACTTCTCAAGGGCTTCTGTAACATGACCGCCTGAGACAAAGTCGCTTTCCCAATCCCATGAGTCGTAGGACACGCCTATTCTGCTGAGGGTCTGTTTAAATCCGTCGAAGCACAGTTCGCTGACTCCTCTGATCAGCTTCTTTGCTTC